>DAOWIN010000091.1 GCA_030640885.1 Candidatus Omnitrophota bacterium | reverse complement strand
TTGCAAGCCGCAAGCTTCAAGTTACAAGCAAGAAACCTAAGATATAAGATTTTCTTTTTTTTGCCTGTAGCCTGTAGCTTGTAGCTTGAAACCTGAATATGTTCACCGGAATAATTGAACAATTAGGCGAAATTAAGAAGATAGAATCTGTTTCTAACAATAAGCGGTTATTTATAAAGCCGGCTTCTTTTTGGCAGGATTTGCAAATAGGCGAGAGCATTGCCGTAAATGGGGTTTGTCTCACTGTCGTTGATTTTAAAAAAGATTTTTTTGTTGCCGAAGTAATGCCGACAACCTTAGCTCAGACTACTTTAGGAAATTTGAAAATTGGCGAATATGTAAATTTAGAGCGGGCATTAACCCCTAATTCTCGTTTAAGCGGGCATTTTGTAACTGGGCATATTGACGAAATGGGGATAATTAGCAATAAGCAAACAATAAAGGATGTTGTTTTATCTATCAAAGTTTCTGTGGAGGCAATAAAACGCCTTTTGCCCAAAGGTTCTGTTGCTGTAGATGGAATAAGTTTAACTATTGGCGAGATAAAAAATAGAGAATTTACTGTCTATCTTATTTCCCATAGCCTAAAAAATACCAATCTGCAATTTAAAAATAAAGGGGATAAAGTAAATATTGAGATAGATCTGTTATCAAAAGCAGTTTATAAATATTTGCGAGAGTCTTTCTTCCAAACCCGCATTGGAATTGGTGGTGGAAAAGGAGTAACAAAAGAGATACTGAGCAGGGGAGGATTTCTTTAGGTATGATTAAAGGTATAGTAGGAGTAATTAAATGAATATTTTTTCGATTGTCTTGTTTGTGATTATATTAGCGGTTTTTGCCTCTATCCATGAATGCGCTCATGGCTGGGTGGCTTACAAATTAGGTGACCCTACGGCAAAATATGCTGGAAGATTAACCTTAAATCCATTGGCGCATATAGACCCAATGGGAAGCATCTTTCTTCCCTTGTTTTTACTGCTTATTACTGGCGGAAGGTTTGCTTTTGCCGCCGCTAAACCAGTTCCGGTGAATTTTAATAATCTAAGAAATCCTCGTCGTGATATGATATGGGTGGGGTTAGCCGGTCCGGGAAGTAATTTTCTTTGTGCGATTATCCTTTCTTTATTATTGAAGATTCCCTTTTTGGGATTTTTGAGTTCGCTTTTCCAGATAGCTATTTTTATTAATATGATTTTAGCTGTATTTAACTTAATCCCTATTCCTCCCTTAGATGGCTCAAGGGTTCTGATGGGCTTACTTCCGCGTGAGCTTGCCTATTCCTATGCCAGATTAGAGCCTTATGGGTTTTTTATATTGATGGGGCTAATATTTATGGGATTGATTAATATAATTTTTCCGATAATAACAGGGCTGTGTCGGATGTTAGGGGTGAATCTATAAAAAATAGAAGCGTATAGCGGTTAGCGTATGGCGTATAGAAAAACAAGAAGATCATAAATCCTAAGGTTTTTTTATTCTCTACTATCCGCTAAACGCTATGTGCTATACGCTAAATTTGATGTTCGCCCCAAATGCAAAAATCCTTTGTTAAATATTGATATGAAAATAAATCAAATTGGCGAATTAGGATTGATTGAGAAAATTGCCCGGCAGACAAAAACAGATAAATCTGTAATTAAGGGAATCGGTGATGATACCGCTGTTCTAAAGTATTCAGAAAAGGAATATTTATTATTCACCACCGATATGCTTTTGGAAGGGGTACATTTCCCATCCTTAACCCACTTCCACCTACGAGGTGGAAGTGGGTGTGGAAGTGAGGTCAAATTTTTTTATAATATTGGTCGGAAGTCTTTGGCTTGTAATATCAGTGATATTGCGGCGATGGGGGGGGTTCCACAGCATTGCTTAATTTCTGTAGGTCTGCCAGCGAATTTAGAGTGGAAATTCGTTAACCAGCTATATGCCGGGATTAAAAAAATCGCTCAACAATTTAAAGTTAACATTGTTGGCGGGGATACTATAAAAAGTCCAAAACTTATTATCAATATTGCCCTTTTGGGAAAGGTGCTTAAAAAAAAGTTAGTTCTGCGTTCAGGGGCGAGAAAAGGAGATGTTATTTTAGTGACGGGAAGTTTGGGAGGGGCTATTTTAGACAAACATTTGATTTTTATCCCACGTTTAAAGGAAGCTCAACATTTAGTGAACAATTTCAATATTCACTCAATGATTGATATTTCCGATGGTTTGGTTTTAGATTTATCCCGCATTTTAAAGCAGAGCAAAAAAGGGGCAAAAGTTTATTTAGAGAAAATCCCTATTTCTGTGGTGGCTAAAAAGGAGAAAGACAGTTTGAAGAAAGCATTATATGATGGAGAAGATTTTGAGTTATTATTTACAGCGGCAAAAGGAACAGCAAAAAAAATAGCCAGCGAGAAATTGGCTTGCATTATTGGCGAGATTACTGCTCAAGAGAATGTTTTAGAATCCTCTGATGGAACAAAACTGGACATAAATGGTTATGAACACTTTTGAGACAATTACCCATTCTGCCCAAGAGACTCAAGAATTGGGGAAGAGGATTTCAAGGTCATTAAAAAAGGGAAGTATTGTCGCTTTGTTTGGAGAGCTTGGAGCTGGCAAGACAACCATAATTCAGGGGATAGGCTGGGGTTTGGGTCTGCCTCAAAAGACATACATAAATAGCCCCTCTTTTGTCCTTTTGAAGCAATATGCCGGGAAATTTCCAATCTATCATTTTGACCTTTACCGCTTAAAGGATTTTGAAGAATTAAAAGAAATAGGATATCCTGATTTTTTTCATAATAGCGGAGTTGTGCTTATTGAATGGGCAGAGAGGATAGAAAAATATTTGGAAAAATGTATTAGGATAGAAATGAAATATTTGAATTTGGAGAAAAGAGAAATAAAGGTATTCCATTAATTGGAGGATTAAGATAATCTATTAAATAATTTGTTAGATTATTTTTTTTAATTCAATTTTAAGAAGATAAAAAAACATTTGACAAAGAAATTAAAATAAGATATACTCATAAACTAGAAAATAGAGTCGCTGAACTTTAGGTAAAAATCTTGGCGAAGCCATTAGAGGAGAAAAAATGAAAAAACTAAAGAAATTTTGGTCGGTGGTAATAACCGCTATTTTTTTATTGAATACTGTTTCTTATCCGGCTTACGGGATGAAAAAGCTTATACCGGCAAGCAGGTTTGATGAGAACTTAGGCGCAAGCAATGCAGAATTTTCTGATGTTGTCAAAAGATTGGCATCAGGAACAGAAGATGAGTTTGAAATATTAAAACAAAGGGATTTCCGGCAGGATTTTCAACCAAGCATCCATTTTAGAATAGGCGACGAGCCTGTCCATCCTGAATCCATTCCCTATGGCATATCCGCAAGAGCCAGCACTGCAACAGCGGCAGTTTTGATAATGATAAATTTACGAGGCGCAGCTATAGGTTTAGATAGGAGTAATCCGCATCAAAAAAAACAAATATCATTAATAAAGGATATAGCAGACAGCGCGGCAAAAAGGATTTACGAACGGGCTATAAAAGCTTCTAATATTGCTCTATCTGTGCGTGTAAGCGAAGGATTTGGAAGGGATGGTGTTGAAGAGAGCTTTAAAGCCGCCGAGGTAGTGAACCCAGGGGGCGAATTGCCGAGGGATGGTATTATGGATGTAATAGAAGGGACAAATATGTTTGTTACCAATGTCAACGGGAAATCGCTAGAGCAATTAAAAGATTCTGAATCCGGGGCAACCAGTATTATGATTAGCGGTGAAGGGGTGGAGTCTTTAGGTAATTGTCCTGATTATTATGCAGATGGTATATTTACCGTTGTGCCAAAGAAAAAACGGCAAGGATTTCTGAGCAGTCCCTTGGACCCTGAACTAATTGCAGAAAATCCGGCTATAATAGAAAATTATTTATTTAGAATAGCCGAAGCAAACAATATAAACATAGGCGATCTGGAAGTAGTACTAATGGACAGAGAAAGGGAGAAAGAGAGATTAAAGGTATTAGAGGGATTGCAAAAAAAATATTCCGGACTTGAGATTGTTACTATAGGAGATGGAACGGTTCCCCATAATCTTTTAGCAATTTTTGGCAAAAAAGAGGGAAAACATAAGGTAGTTATGACCGTAGGCGGTGCTCCCGAAAGTTTTTTTAGTTTAGCTACAGCGAGTACTTTTGCTGAGGAAGGGGCATTGGCAAGTTTAAGAATTTATTCTAAAAATGTAAATAAGACAACAGATGGCAAAGAAGCGAAGGATTTAAAGGGAAGATATAATTTTGATGCAGAGGAAAAAGACAGAATAAAGGAATTGCGTCCACAGGATTATGAGGAAATTATCAGTGGGAATAAACTTTTTACACAGCAAGATGTCCTAGGCGATGTGAAGGGTTCAATGGCTTTTATTACCCATAATGGCGTATTTAGAAAATCGGGCGCGCAAAGGTTAGTCGATGGTCGGTATAAAGTACAAATTCTTCGTTTTGGCAAAATAACTGAAGGAAAGCCTTGCGTCTGGTTTGATGAGCAGGTTTTTGCTCCTGAGGAGTTGAGTTTTGCTGAGAACATTCTTACTGCTCACGAAATTAAAGATTTGCTTGTGGTAGAAGAATATAGCAAGTGGTTTAGAAATTTAAAAAAGAGCGGTGTGCTTTGTACAGCATTTAACAAAAAGGAACTTATTTATTTAGCAGAGCAGCTATCTATGGCAACAATTGAACCCGACAATGCCGAGGTTATTGAGAAAATATTAAAAGATGAAAAATTAGTTGGTTTCAAATCCGCTAAGTTAATATGAGAATTAGCTTGGTTAATTCATACAATGCGCGGATTTATGCCCATAGCCAAAATGTATCCGGTTATGGCAGCTGAAGATTTAGGCATTCCTTCCCTGCCTTATGAAGCTCAGAAAGCCATAACTTCACTTTTTAAAGAACGCGATAAATTATATTTGGAAGCCGTCGGGGCGACCAATACGGCTAATTTAATATCTCCAGAGGTATTAGATAGTTTTGAATTTACGCCCGGCCATATTGCATTTAAGGCCTTGAGAGAAAATAATAAGGCTACAATTGCCTGCAATGTGACCAGTTATCCTGAAATAGAAGGGCATATGAGGGCGGCAATGGATTTAAACGCTATTCTTGTTATTGAAGACGCCCGTTCGCAGATTGGTTATGCCCTAAATGAAAAAAAGTTAATATCTTATGTAAGAGAGATAAAAAACAAGATAGGTTGCCATATCCCTATAGTTATTCACGGCGACCATATCCAATATACGCAGAATCTTTTTGACGCTTATGCAATTTTTAAAGAGGTAAGGGAAAAGAAAGGCGGCGCAATTAGCGGTACTGCCGCAACCCGCATAATTTTCCGCGGTACCCCTCGTGGCACCTCGAAATATACCCCAAGCTTAGATAGAAGCTTTGAACAGAGAGACAGTCAGCAGGGAGACAGTTACGAAAAGAGTCTTGCCGATGTTCAAGCTATATTACGGGAAAATGCCGAGAAAGAGCGCAAGGTTATAACAGATATAAATGAGCGGCTTATTAAAGTCGGTTTTACCTCTATAGCCATAGATGCCTCTACTATCTTTGACAAAGTAGCGGCTGAGGCGGTTTGGAATTATTATCTAAATTATTCTCATTTTAATACTGGAGGCGATGCAGAAAGACTTGTTGCAAGATTGGAAAAGGAATCTGCCTTGCCCTTAAACTGGGGCGATGAGTTTTTAAAATTAGATCCAGGAACAAGCGAAGGGTTGAAGAGATTAAAAGAAATAAAAGACAAGATAACTGCTGATATGAAAAAGTGGGGAATGGCAAAAGAGGTTGATGCGAGGATGAAAAAAATAGATGGTGCTTTTGGCATATTAGTAAAAAAAGCAAGAGAAAAAGGGCTTGAGCCGAGTAAAGTAATTGACGCTTATGATAAAATTATGAAAGAGGTAGCTCAGGCAGGTATAGCGGGAAAGATACCAATGTATATTCTTGCTACTATGGAGGAGGAGCAAAAAAAACTGCTTCTTTCAACAAGCAATGTTCAAGAGACAGTTTATCAACTAAAAAAGATACAAGAGTTATTAGAAGAACATAAGCCGGAGCTGGTGGGTCGTTTTGGCATAGAAGTAGAGGTGGGCCATGTGGACGAGAAAGATGCTGATGGAAATCCGAAATTAACCAGTCCTATGGCAGTGGCAGTGATGTACGAAGCGCTTGAAGAAGAAAATTTATACTTTGATCTGGTTGCCACTAACAATGGTTCGGGGCATGGGACAGAGTTTGATTTAGAAACCCTTGCGCCAGTATCTCAGGTAATGAAGATTAGCCCTTATCTAACCGCAGAACATGGTGAGGCGGCCGGCGAGAAAGCAAGGTCGGCTCAACATGGGACCTCTGGAAGCCGTCCCGAAGAGCTTACTGACATAGCCAAAATAGGAAAGGCAATTAAATTCAATGTAGCCACAATTTATCAGCAGATTGGATTAAATGTTCTCTCGCTTATGGACGATGGTTTGCGCGGGGAAGCATTGACAAAAAGGATTACCGAGGATAAAGAGGCATTAATGAATGGTCTGCATAAAGGGACAAGAGAAAAGATGAAGCAGATGGCGAAGCAGATAAAGGCAAATCCAGAGAAAGCGGAAGTAAATAAAGGAGACAGTTTGTTTGCTGAGTTTATGAAGAGGACTTATGCCTGGGGCGTTAAAAAGAGAAAAATAAGAGAAAGCTCCAGCAAAAAAGACATTGCCAAAATATTTGCCAAAGAATTCAAAAGGGTATTTGGAGAAATGGATGCAAAGCTTTACGCATTGGGTATTTTGGATAATGTTGGGTTAAAGGCTGATATTCTTGCTCAAAGGGCTATTCCTATACAGGGGGCTCGAACCGGCGAGGTTTTTGTGGGAGATGCGAAGGAGGAAGGGGCGACAGGTATAATTGTCGGCCATTCTGAAACCAGAGCCAATTTAGCAGAAGAAACTAATAGAATAATAAACGAACAGCTTATATCCGCCCACGAAAATGGGTTTGAATCAATTATTTTGTGCGTAGGCGAAACAGCTGAGGAGAAAGAAAAGCTTTTAACAAATGTAGTAATTGAGATGCAACTTTTTCCTGTTTTAGACGCTTTATTAACAGATGAACAGATGGGTAAAACTATCATTGCCTACGAGCCTCGCTGGGCTATTGCCGGCAGTGGCAAGGGCGAAGCCGCTAAGCCTGAAGATGCCCAAAGAATGGCTAAATTTATTAGAGAGACAATAGTAAGACGATATGGAGAACCTATTGCCAGACAGGTAAGAATTCTCTATGGCGGCTCCGCAGATAAAAATAATGCTGAAGATTATTTATCTCAGCCCGATGTAGATGGCCTTTTGGTGGGCGGCAAAAGCGCCAGTGTCCAG
>DAOWIN010000027.1 GCA_030640885.1 Candidatus Omnitrophota bacterium | reverse complement strand
GCTACTACTAATCCAAACGGTTCTTCCCATTCAATCGGATAAAGAAGGGCTTTAGCTGAACCATAAAAATCAGATAACTGAGCTTCGGTTAATTCACCAACATATTTAATTTTTCTATTAAGATGAGGCTTGATAATTTCTTTAAAATATTTTCTCTGGGTTGGGTCAATACGTCCAGCTAAAAGCAATTTTACTCCTAATTTTTCAGCAGCAGCAATTGCATTTTCTACACCTTTGTGTTTATTCATTCTGGCTATCCAGACATAATGGTCGCCACCAACAGGATTAAATTTAAAATGACTTAAATCAATACCATTATAAATAATTCTGGCTTTTGGTAATTTTACCATTGCCTGCTTAAGTGCTGATTTACTAATAAGAACAATATTGGTTCTGCGGGCCTCTTCTGAAAACAACCTTAATCTATCATCCTTAGTGGCATCGGCATTTGTCCGATATAAAGGATTGTGCATGGTATGAAGAACCGGGGTCTTGGTTAATCCTTGAAAAAATAATGCCCATAAATCAAGATGGGAATGAATGATATCAAAGTCTCCATTATTAGCCATTTCAAAGGCTTTTGATAAATTTCTTAAATTCCAGATTGGATTAGACCAGGGAATTTTTGCTTCCAAAAGCGGCTTCGGGAAAACTGTAATCAATTTAGCTTTTGTTTTTGAGCCCGGAGCAGCAAAAAGCGTTATTTTGTGGCCTCGTTTAACCAAGCCATCGCAAAGCACAGCAACAATTCTCTCAATACCACCGTATTTTTTAGGCGGAATAGTAACCCAAAGAGGTGCGATTTGTGCAATGCGTAATTTTTTCTTACTTTTTGAGGATTTTTTCATAAAGTTTTTCATAGCGATTAACCATGAGATTAAGATTAAATTTTTCTTCAACTAGCTTTCGACAAGCTGTGCGGTCAATAGATGAGATTTTTCCTATTGCTTCAATCATCTCTTCTTCTGTATCAACCACAAAGCCGGTTTTGCCATGTTCTACTACTTCGGACACTGAACCCTTGCGAAAAGCAATCACTGGAGTGCCGCAAGCCATGGCTTCAATCATTACTAAACCAAAAGGTTCTTGACGATCAATAGGAAACAGAAGGGCCTTAGCGTTTTTAAAAACTTTTACTTTTTCTTTAAAATCAACCTGTCCTAAAAAATTTACACCTTCTTCGTTTAGGCGTGGTTGAACGCCTTGCATAAAATGAGTCCACTCCTCAGCGCCAACAATATTGCCAGCTATTACTAATTTTTGTTTTGCCTTTTTAGCAACTTCTAGGGCAGTTACAACTCCTTTTTCCTTATTAAGTCTCCCCAGATAAAGAAGATAATCTTTTGGTCTATTATTAAATGGATAAAGTTTCGGATTAATGCCATTTGGAACTACATCTATAATGGGAATCCCTTGTTTTTCAGCGTCTTGCTTTGCATCTTGAGAAATGGAGCAAAAATGAATTTGGGGAAAGAGTCTGATTGCTTCAGCGTACAAGCCGTTAAGAGGTCGGTGAATGGTAGTGAGTATTGGCGGTAATTTGTCACAAAGAGCTAATGGGAACATAAAGAAATTAAAATGGTTATGGATAAGATCAAATGAAGATGCTTGTTCTTTTACTAATTTTAATAACTTAATAATTGCTGCGTGAGGATTTTTTAAATCCCGCTGAAGCCAGAGAGCTTGTTTAATAGGAGAAATGAGTCGCGCTTTTGTCTTTGAATCGCTAGATGCAAAAAGCGCAATCTCGTAATTGCGCTTAACTAATTCTTCTATAAGATGATGTAGCATCAATTCAATGCCACCATAAGTTCGTGGTGGCACAGGAATCCATAACGGTGCGATTTGTGCAATACGTATTTTTCTCTTGGACATATTATCTTTATTTTACCACAAAAACAAACAAAATAAAAACAGCTTCATTATATCAAAAAAATTGCCTCTTTGGCGATTTTTAATTCAGATATGATTCTAAGCAAATATTGTTGATATCCAAATACCAATATAATACGTCATAAATATAACCACCAGGGCTATAACCAGATGTTCTACAATTACTTTCCAGCATCTAAATTTTTGCTTTTTGGCGAGATAAAAACTAAAAATTCCTAATATAGATAAACCCCAAATCACGCTTATAATAATTGCTGCCTTAAGTTGAAATAGTAAAATAGGAATAATAAATGTCAAAGCAAAAACAAGTTTAGAAAAAAAGGTAGAAAATGTTGATTCCCATATTTCTCTTGTGGTGTGTTTATTTTCTGATTCTTCGGAAACATGAATACCCAAGGCATCTGAAAATGCATCTGCTATTGCTATTGTTAATATACCCCCAATAACCACAAGCCTTGAATGAGTGCCGGAATACAGCCCCACCATTAATCCAAGGGTGGTAATTATCCCAGAAGTTAAACCAAAGCTAAAACCCATTTTTATTGAATGCTTCATCGCTTTAATTCTACCCCTTCAACAGGCTCAGCACAAGCAAAAATTTTCACAAAACAAAAACCCCACGAAATCAAATGTGGGATACCCGACATCCCACATAAAAATAAAAATGGCAAGATAAGATTATCTATCTTGCCATTTTAAATTTGATTCATGAATGTAATCATCATCACCTCCTGTTACGAACGGAGCTTTACGCTCTCTATAAGTGCCTCAGCCAACCCTCTGACCTCCTTAATGACTGAATTTAGAGGAACTCCATTTCTTTCATAAGTTATCTTGAATACTAATTCTTCAGCAGGAGCAAGCTCTGGCATCTTTTCTCTTTTAATTTTAAATCGGAAATTTCCATCCGCCTTAACAACGACTACTACTATCTTTATATTGCGTTTTTCCTCCTCTTTATCTTTCTCTTTATCTTTTTTGTGTGTGAACTTATCTGTAACCCGACCTGCTTCTTCTAATACTTCCTCGATTTTTTTTATTCTTGGCCTTCGTTTTCGTTCCTTTTTGTCCTTGCTTTCTGAAGGACGCCCCACGCCTCTTTTTACTGTGCCTGTGGATAACTCTCTCGCAGCTTCCATTTCTTTTTTTGTTCTTCGGTTTCGTTTCTTTTTATCCTTGCCTCTTGGTTGATGCTCTTTTTTTACTGTATTTTCTTCTTTCATTTGCCCCTCCTTTATAAATTATAAAAAGAACTAGGGTTATATATAATTGTAATTCGAATCCAATAACCTGTCAATGACTCATTCATTTACAACATCGTAAGTCGTTAAATAAAAAAGCCCTTGCTTAGCAAAGGCAATTCACAATTCAATTTATTTAAAAGTGCAGCGGGAAACGCCGTAGTCTTCTCTAAGCAAGGGAATAGGAGTCAAACGGGGATCAAAATGGGATCTTGAAGAGAAATACTATTGGGCGTTTCCCTAATTATTACCATTATATCATGTTGATATCTTCTGTCAATCCTTGAGGATTTATTTTTCCTGCCTTGCCGTAGCTTTTAGCGAAGGCAGGTTAATTTTTTAATCGCTTTTTGATAATATGGTTTTGCTATTTGCTTCGCTTTTCTTGAAGTAATCCGGTTATACATCCAGTCAATTTTTTCTCGAATTTTCTTCTCGCCCATTTCGGGAATCATTTCTAAAATTCTATCGACATTATTTTCAAAAAAACTCAAACTATCAGCATCTTTTAATAGGTTTTGATCTCTGTTACCTCCTTCCTCGTGCTTAGAAACCAACATCTTTACTCTTTTTATTAATTTTTTATCAGCTCCTTGCTTTTCCAAAAACTTCCCTATTATCTCAGCGCTTTGCTTCTGGTGTCTTCTTAAAAATCTTTTGTCTAGGCCCCCTTTCTTGCTTTCTTTTACAAGTTTTAAATCTTCTTTACGGCCCTTGATGGAACTTCGATTTATATCATGCGCTACGGCGGCAATAAGCAAGGCCTCAT
>DAOWIN010000130.1 GCA_030640885.1 Candidatus Omnitrophota bacterium | reverse complement strand
CGGTGGTTTAATTGGCAGAATGTGGCTTATGCCTTCGCAAATTAAGCGTTCTTATTCTATCGGCGCTGTCAGCGGCGGGAGTAATGTCGGTGGTTTAATTGGTAAAAGGGATGCCGGTTCTGTCGCTCAGTCTTACTGGAACAAAACAACATCGGGGCAGAATACAAGCGCTGGCGGGATAGGCAGAACAACCGCGCAGATGAGAGTTAAAGCTACCTATTCGGGCTGGGACTTCAGCAGTATCTGGAAGATTGATGACGGCGTATCATATCCCTGCTTGAATTGGCAGACAGGTGGTTGTCTGGTGCCGTAAAATAGCTAAACTATAAAGCAATGTTAGATTATGTCCCCAATTTTATATCTCATAAATGGCGAAGACGAATTTTTAAAGAAAAAGGAGATATCGCAAATAGAAAAAGGGCTTTTTTCTTCCCCGCTTCAAAAAGATTTTAATTATGCTGTTTTTGATGCCAAAGAAACAGGAATAGAAGAGGTTATTAAAACGGCAAAAATCCTTCCTTGGCAGGTTTCTTACCGTTTGACTGTAGTTCACAACATTGAGTTTTTAAAATCCCCCCAGCAAAATATTTTGATTTCTTATCTGCTGCATCCTGCCCCGCGTACAATTTTTATCTTAACCTCCGTAAAGATAGATAAAAGAGAAAAACTTTATCAGGTTGTTCCTAAGACAGGAAAAGTAATTAATGTTGGTTTTTCTCCTTCACACATAGAGCAGTGGATTAAACAAAAAATAGGAGAAAGCGGAAAGGCGATTTCTTTTGCCGATACTTCTTTTTTAAAACAAAAAGCGGGGGTAAATAGTCAGAATTTAGCCCAGAATATTGATAAACTTATTTCTTATGTGGGGGGAAGAACGGAGATTAAGAAAGAAGATATTGAAGATGTGGTTAGTAGAGATAATCTAAATACCATCTTTGACCTAACGGCGGCAATAAGCAAAAAAGATAAAACAGATGCGTTAAATGTCTTAAACAATCTTTTCTCTCAGGGAAAGAAAGCAGGGGAGATTGTAGCTATGCTTTTCTGGCAGGTAAATAGGCTGTGGAGGGGAAAACAAATATTAGAGCAGGGACAAAGAGAAAAGTTGGGTAAAGAATTGAATATTCCACCCTTTTTTCTCAAGGGTTTTATAGATTCGCTAAAGAATTTTTCGCTCACAGAGCTAAAAAGAAATATTGAATTGCTTGCCAAAACAGATTTGCAAATTAAAACAACAGCAACAAAAACAGAGCTGATTTTGGAGATATTAGTAATTAAGCTTTGCCTATAGAAATAATCTTTTTTGCTAAACGAGATTTTTGGCGTTTGCCGGTACCCTTTTTGATTATTTTTTTAGAGGCAGCTTTATCCAATTTTATTTGTAGTTTGCGAAATGTTTCTTTTGCCTCTTCAGTCTTTTTTCCGGTAATAAGAGACTTAGCATTTTTAGCAAGCGTTTTTAACTCTTTTTTAATCTTTTTGTTTCTTTGCTTTCTTTTTTTATTTTGTCGCAAAGCTTTAGTTGCTGATGAAGTATTAGGCATTTTTTATTCTCCTTTCCTTTCTCCCGCCTCAAGCGGGAGAGCCTGAGGCTCAAGGTTCTGTTCTAAAGGTTTTTCCTTGCTCGCCCGGTGTACATCAGGAAAGAACCGAAGCTCTTTGAGTTCAGACAAGATTTTACCTCGCCTAAACTTTGTCCAGTATATACTACAATTCCATTTTTGTCAAATGTCTACTAAATCCTTGGCTAAATCTACTTTGGGGATAAGCAGTGCTACTTTTGTTAGTCGCATTTTGGGTCTACTGCGTGATATCTTTTCAGCTCGCTTATTTGGGACAAGTGGAGTTTGGGATGCCTTTCTGATTGCCTTTATGGTTCCCAATCTTTTGCGCCGTTTATTGGCCGAGGGAGCGCTTTCAAATTCCTTTATCCCTGTTTTCACAGAATATTTGCATAAGAAGGACAAAGAGGAAGCAAAAAGATTAGCCAACCTCACATTCACCTTTCTTCTTATTATTTTAACAACAATAGTTGCAGGAGGGATTTTTTTTATAAATTTAATTTTAGCAAAATTTTCCTTTACCCCTAAAATTTTGCTAATTCTTCAACTTACCCGTTTTTTACTTCCTTATATCTTTTTTCTTTCTTTAGCCGCCCTGCTAATGGGAATTCTAAATTCCCATAAACACTTTGCTACTCCCGCTCTTGCTCCTTTATTCTTAAATATTTTTTGGCTACTTTCTTTATTCTATCTATGCCCCCGTTTTGGTAAAGGTTTAGAAGAAAAGATATGGGGGGTAATTATTGGTGTGCTTTTGGGAGGTTTATTTCAACTGCTTATTCAAATTCCCCCTTTGCTCAGGAGAAAATTTTCTTTAAGGTTGAATTTTGATTTTCATCATCCGGGCTTAAAAAAGATTGCTTTGCTTGCACTACCGGGAATTTTGGGTTTAGCCGTTACTCAAGTAAATATTGTTGTTGATTTTCTATTAGGATTTTTTTTAGGCAACGGGGCAATTTCTTCTCTTTGGTATGGCAACCGTTTGATGCAGTTTCCCTTGGGGGTTTTTGGCATTGCTTTGGGCACAGCGGTTCTGCCACATTATTCTATCTATGCGGCAAAGCAGGAATTTGGTAAATTAAAAAAGATGCTTTCTTTTGCTTTGCGAATGGGTTTTTTTATCAGTCTTCCCGCCGCCGTAGGTTTGATTATTTTAAGATTTCCCATAATCAAGCTTCTTTTTCAGCGAGGAGCATTTACAGCCCTTTCTACTTCTCGGGCGGCAAATACACTGTTTTTTTACTGTCTTGGGCTATTTGCCTACAGCGGCATAAAGATTATCGCTCCCGTTTTCTATTCTTTTCAGGATACCAGAACGCCGGTAAAAATAGCGGTAATTGCAATGTTGGCAAATATAATTTTGAATTTAATCTTGATGGTTCCCTTACGTGAAGGGGGATTAGCTTTGGCTACGGCTATCTCCAGCAGCCTAAATCTTTTCCTTTTACTTTTTGTTTTGAGAAAAAGGATAGGCAATTTCGGGGGAAAGAAAATTTTAAGCTCTTTTGTCAAAGTATTATTTTCAGCTATAATAATGGGAATAGGATGCAAAATTATCTTTTCCCATTTGTTTTATTCTTTTAATTTGCCTGCCCTTTTTAGTATTTTTGTCTCTATTTTAAGCGGAATAATAATTTTTATGTTAATTACTTTTCTAGTGAAGGTAGAAGAGACTCACGAGATATTAGGATGGATAAAACAAGCCTTAGCTCGTATTATTCACACATAAGCAAAAAATTCTACCAGTAAAAAACCATTGCCAAATATGGGAAATGTGGTATAATAGACTACAAGTTGCAGGCTGCAAGCTGCAAGTAAGAAACCTAAAGTTTTTAATTTTCCTTTTCTTTTTTTTACCTGAAGCTTGAAACTTGCAGCCTGCAACTTGAGGCTTAAATATGATTCATTCTACTGCTATAATTAATAAACAGGCGAAGATAAGTAAGGATGTAGAGATTGGTGCTTATTCTATTGTAGGGGAAAATGTGTCTATTGACGCTGGCACCTGCATAAAAGAAAGGGTATTTTTAGAGAATGCTCAGATAGGCAAAGATTGTAAAATTTTCGGCGGAGCAATAATAGGAAGCATTCCTCAGGATTTGAAATTTAAAGAGGAAAAGAGCTATGTTGAGATTGGAGATAAAAATACGATTCGTGAGTATGTAACTATAAATCGCGGCACAACTGCCCGCGGCAAGACAGCAATTGGTAATAATAATTTAATTATGGCTTACTCTCATATTGCTCACGATTGTTTGATAGGAGATGATGTGGTTATCGCTAATGCGGGTACACTTGCCGGTCATGTTGATGTTGAGGATAAAGCCGTTATTGGCGGATTGGCGGCTATCCACCAATTTGTATGCATAGGAAGTTTGGCAATTGTTGGCGGTTGTTCAAAGGTAGTTAAAGATATTCCCCCTTACTCTTTGACAGACGGCCATCCAGCCAGAGTTTATGGGCTGAACAGTGTTGGTTTAAAGCGGGCAGGTTTCTCAGATGTTTTAATTGCAGAGCTAAAAAGAGTTTTTAAGGTTCTATTTTTTTCCTCAGCTCCGGTTAAAGATAGTTTAGAGAAATTTAAAAAAGAAAATTCTCCCCCGTCAACGATTTTACATTTAGTAAAATTTATTGAAAGTTCTCAGCGGGGAATAACGAAAGGGCAGTTACCCAGACACCCAGCTACCAGTTACCCAGCACGGAAACTGGGAAACTGGGAAACTGGGAAACTGGGAAACTGATTATATGGACAAGATCGGTCTTATCGCCGGGGCAGGGAAATTTCCCTTTTTATTTAGTCATGCCGCTAAACAACAGGGGATTTTTGTAGTTGCTTTTGCTTTTAAGAAGATAACTGATAAGAGATTAAAAAAATATGTGGATAGGATTTTTTGGTTGGATATAGGGAGATTGGGTGAATTATTAGAGGCTTTAAAGCAGAACAGAATAAAAAAAGCAGTAATGGCCGGTAAGATTCCTAAAGCTTTCCTTTTTAATTCCCATCTTGAAAAGGATGAGGAAAGTAACTCTTTTTTAAACAAAGTGAGTGATAAAGGCGATGCTTCTTTGCTTACTGCTGTGGCGGATAAATTAAAACAGCAAGGTGTGCAATTGCTTGATTCCACTACTTTTCTTTCGCATTTACTTCCCAGCAAAGGAACATTTACTCGTAGGGAGCCGAGCGATTTAGAATGGGAAGATATCCATTTTGGAAAAGAATTAGCAAAAAGAATGGGCGATTTGGATATTGGCCAAACTGTATTGGTGAAAAACAAGGTGGTTTTAGCAATAGAAGCTATTGAAGGCACAGATGTGGCAATAAAACGGGGAGGAAAATTAGGAAACAGGGGGGCAGTGGCGGTAAAGATGAGCAGACCGGTTCAAGATATGCGTTTTGATGTCCCTGTGGTTGGGCCTGAGACAGTAAGAACATTGATAAAAGCAAAGTTTGCAGTTTTAGCTGTTGAGGCAAAAAAGAGCATAATTATTGATAGAGAAGAGGTGGTAAAATTAGCTAATAGGAAAGGAATTGCGATAGTGGCGGTATAATAAAATCCCAAATCACAATGACCAATGACCAATCAAATCCTAATGTTTTAAATCCCAAATAAGAAAGGAAGGTAATTGGGATTTGGGGCTTGGTTGGAGCTTGGGATTTGGGCATTGGGGTTTTTTTAGATTTAGAATTTATCAATTTTGGCAAAATGCCAAAATTGAGTTAGGAGGTAATATGTCTAATTTTGATATGTTAATGGGGCGAAGGAGTGAGAGAATAGTAAAGAAATTGGGAGCAAATAGCAAAATTTGTTTATTGAGCTCAGACATTATTTTCAGAGAGATAGTGGACAAAAAGGTAATTATTATGGTTTGCAATACCCGTATTAAGCATGTTATTCCGGGGATAATGCAAGCGGCTAAAGAGCTGGGGGCTATTGTGGGATTTGAGTTGGCAAAGTCTGAAGGAGGAATTGACGGCGGCTATACCGGGCAGACCCCGCAAATATTTTTTGAAACCATAATTGATTATGCAGAGAAGGAAAAGTTTTATCTGCCCTTTTTTATTCACGCTGACCATTTGCAGGTAAAGAATACTTCCACAGAAGAGATTGAATCTACACGAGAATTAATAAAGGCACAGATAGAAGCCGGTTATACCTCTTTTGGTATTGACGCCTCTCTCAATGAAATTCCCGATAATATTAAAATAACTGCTGAGTTAGCGCCAATGATATCGGCCACTGGTTCGGGTTTAGAAGTAGAAGTAGGGGAAATTAAAGCGTTATCCAAGGGCGGTGAGTTGACTACTGTGGAAGAAGCATCTGCTTTTATTTCAGAATTGAATAGGAGAAATGTCCAGCCGAATTTGTTAGCTGTTAACAATGGTTCAAAACATGGAAACTATGCTTCTGGAGAAGAGGTGCATATTGATTTAAAAAGAACTGGAGAAATTTATGAGGCGATCAAGTCTTATAAAGTAAGTATTGCTCAGCATGGAATTACCGGTACCCCCCTCAATTTGGTAGGAGAGTTTGCCGATTATGGTATTCGTAAAGGGAATGTAGGCACCTTATGGCAGAATATCGCTCATAAATATTTGCCTGAGGAGCTGATGGAAAGGATGAAAAAATGGGCAGAGGAGAATAACCAAGACATCAAAAAGGCAACAGCTGTGTTTAAGGAAGAGATTGATAATGTTAACGAGGATTGTAAAGAAAAGATTAAAAAGGAATCGCTTATTCAGGCGCGAGCGTTTATGCACGCCTTTAGAGCAAAAGGGACAGTGGAAATGATATAACTAAACTTCGGCAAGTTCCTGCCGAAGTTTAGTAAATCACAAATAACAAATCCCATCCGCCTGAGGCGGACCAAATCTCAATGACCGAATGACCAAAACAATCAGCTCAAATATTTTTCTTTTTCTTTGTTTAGGTTCACCCCGTTAAATAATTTACTTCGTAAATTAAAATCCAAAGGATTTTATTTAATGGGGTCAATTGGAATTTGGTGCTTGTTATTTATTTGTTATTTGGTGCTTGTTATTTGGTGCTTGTTATTTGGTGCTTGTTATTTGGTGCTTGTTTAATGTTTAGTACTTGGAATTTTCTCAACTTTGGCAAAATGCCAAAGTTGAGAAAGTAGATGTAGCAATATGGCTAATAATGGGACAGATCTTAACAGGTTTCTTTTAGAAGGAAGCGAATGGTTGAAGGGGACAGGAGAAAAGGCGAATATTGTAATTAGCAGTAGAATTCGTTTAGCGAGAAATCTAAAAGATTTTTCTTTTCCCCAATGGGCAGATAAAGAAGAACAAAAAGAAATTTTTTCTTTGTTGGAGTTCACTCTTTTTCAAATCAGCTATTTGAAAAAAGGAATATTTGTGGGTATTGACGATTTAAGCGCAATTAATAAACAATTTTTATTAGAAAGACATCTAATTAGCCGCGAACAAACCAAAGGCAAAGGTTCAAAAGCTGTTCTTGTTAGCGAAAAGGAAATTATCAGTATAATGATTAACGAGGAAGACCATTTAAGACTTCAGGTATTTCAATCAGGACTTAGCTTAAAAGAGGTTTGGAAATTAATTGATAACTTAGACAATCAATTAGAGCAGAAATTAGATTATGCCTTTAGCCCGCAGTGGGGTTATCTAACCGCCTGTCCAACAAATGTAGGCACAGGAATGCGTGCTTCTCTAATGTTGCATTTGCCGGCTTTGGTAATGAGCAAACAAATAGGAAATATTTTGCAAACTTTGTCTAAATTAGGAATTGTTGTCCGCGGGTTTTACGGCGAAGGTACAGAGGCAAGCGGGAATTTCTTCCAACTTTCCAATCAGATTACTTTAGGCAGGAGGGAAGAAGAAATTATTGATAATTTAGAAAGGGTCGCTCGTCAAATCGTTAGCTATGAAGAAAAAAGAAGAGAGTTTCTTTTAAAACAGAACCGAGAGATTCTTTATAATCAGGTCTGGCGGGCTTATGGATTATTGAAAAACTCCTATTTTATTAATAGCGAGGAAACAATGAATTTGTTGTCAATGGTGCGTTTAGGAGTAGATTTAGGTATTTTAAAAAATGCAAAGAGAGAGAAAATAAATGAGCTTTTCCTGCTAACTCAACCCGCGCATTTGCAGAAGATAGAAGGAAGAAAACTAAATGCATATCAAAGGGATGTTAAGAGGGCGGAACTGATTAGAAGCAGACTAAAAGAAAGTGGCAAATAGCAAATTTTGCTGCTCGCCATTTTGAAATGCAAATAATTACTTATAATAGAAACAATTTAAAGAGGATTTCTTCACTTTTGAGCTATTCTGTTGACGAAAAGTTAAGTAGAACTGTGCGAAAGATAATTAGAGATGTGCGGAAGAATGGCGACAAAGCTATCCTAAAATGGACAAAGGAATTTGATAAGGTTCGGCTCCCTGCCAAGAGAATAAGGGTTAGCGAAGGGGATATAAATAGGGCTTATCAGAAGATAGATTGCAATTTTATTCCCTTATTACGTTTGGCAATAAACAATGTTCGCGAATTTTACAAAAAAGAGAAAAAGGGGTCATTTAGAACAAGAAAAAATGGCGCTGTTTTAGGGAGAATTGAACAACCAATAGAAAGGGTAGGCATTTATATTCCTGCTGGTACCGCTCCTTTGGTTTCTACGGTATATATGTCGGTAATTCCGGCAAAAATAGCTGGTGTTCGGGAAATTGTTCTTGTTTCTCCTCCTAACGAGAATAAAGAAATTGATGCTCATATCTTGGTGGTGGCGAATCTTTTAGAGGTAAAGGAAATTTATCGTGTAGGAGGAGCGCAGGCAATCGGCGCTTTATGCTTTGGTACTAAGACAATTAAAAAGGTGGATAAAATTGTTGGCCCGGGAAATATGTATGTTCAAGAAGCAAAAAGGTTGGTTTATGGATTTGTGGATGTTGATATGTTTGCCGGCCCCAGTGAGGCAGTGATTGTAGCCGATGAAACTGCCCCTCCTTCTTTTGTAATTGCCGATCTTCTTGCTCAAGAAGAACATAAAGAAGGGCAGAGTATTTTAGTAACCACTTCTCAGAAACTTGTTAATTCTGTGAACGAAAAGGTAAAAAAGGGTTGGATAATTTTAGTAGAGAAAATTGAAGAAGCTGCTGAAGTAGTTAATTTACTTGCGCCTGAACATCTTGAGCTTATGATAAGCAAAGCCAATAAATTTGTACCTTTAATAAAAAATGCGGGGGCAATATTCGTTGGTAAGTATTCGCCGATAGTCATAGGGGATTATTTTGCCGGACCGAGCCATATTCTTCCCACCCAAGGAACAGCTCGTTTTCATTCTTGTTTGGGTGTTGATAGCTTCAGAAAGGTTTCGCATTATATCTCCTATTCCCAGAAAGAATTAGAAGAAACAAGAAAGGTTATTAGTAAATTAGCCGAGATAGAAGGAATGAGCAAACATAAGGAATCAATAGAGGTGAGGTTTAAATGACACTCAAATTTGCAAAGCACTTCGCGATTTGCAAATTTGTTAGTGGAATTTATCCGCCTCAGGCGGATTCAATGCAGCCATACAATTTAGTCTCCTTGCAGTTGCCTAAATTGTGGCTTTATTAAAGATGAAGACAAGAGTAGCCGAGAAAAATCGTCAGACCAAGGAAACAAATATTAATCTAAAGCTAAATTTGGATGGGCAGGGAAAAGCAAATATAGATACAAAAATTCCCTTTTTGAACCATATGTTGGAACTGTTTGTTTATTGGGGCTTGTTTGATTTAGAAATTAATGCAGAGGGCGATCTTGATGTTGATATTCATCACACAAATGAGGATATTGGAATTTGCTTAGGTTCTGCGTTTAAAGATGCATTAGGGAATAAAAAGGGAATAAACAGAATTGGTTCCTCCGCCGTGCCGATGGATGAGGCATTGACGCAAATAAGTGTAGATATAAGTGGGCGTCCATCTTTGAATTTTGAGCCAATTATATCCCCTATGGGAGATTTAGTATCAGTGGAGGTATTTTCAAGGAGATTTAAAACGCAAGATATAAAATATACCTTTGAAGATGCTAAACATTTTTTGCAGTCCTTTGTGAATAATTGTGGTGTAAATATGCATATT
>DAOWIN010000090.1 GCA_030640885.1 Candidatus Omnitrophota bacterium | reverse complement strand
AAGCCAAATTGAGCAATTTTTGAGAATATTTGAAAAACCGCAATAGAAAAAATCTCGCGCATCTTTATCTTTTATTTTTGAAATTTCAGAAAAGAGAAAAGCGAGCTTTCTTTTTTCTTCCGGCTTAAACCAATAATCAATTCTTTCGTGTTCAGGAGTTTTAACTTTTGTATTTTTGCTAAAAGAATTGATTTTATTTTTTAACTTCAAAAATTGTTCCTCAATTTTAGCGGGCTTAATCGGAGTTTTCTTTGCCTTTGTAATTAAAATCGCAACAGGATTTATATCTACTCCGATAGAGGACCTACCCATAACTTTTGACTCAACAAGAGTTGTCCCACAACCGCCAAACGGATCAACGACCAGATCGCCCTCTTTCGTGTATTTTGTGGTTAATCGAGAAACTATTTGCGGGATAAATTTTGCCGGGTAGCGATGATAACCATGCGTAATATAAGCAGTATCTTTTCTTGTTTTGCCAGCAAAAGCCCAAGACGGATCAATCTTGATTTTTTCAAATAATTTCATTATAGGTTAGTACAAAAAACTGGCACTACCAAAAGCGGAAAAGGCGATTTGTCAAAATCGTGTTCTAAGATTTTGTAATCATTAAAGATTTTTTCCCAAGATTTGCTGCTTACCATATTATTTGGATAATTTACTTCTGATATTTTTGCCTAACTCCTCAAATCTTTTAATGGACAAATCTAAATATTTTTTCTCGTTGTCAATTCCAATAAATTTACGACCATATAAATAGGCTGCTAATCCTGTTGTTGAACTTCCGGCAAAAGGATCTAAAACTAAATCGTTTTTATTTGTGCTTGCTAAAACAATTCTTTTAAGCAAATCAAACGGTTTTTGCGTAGGATGCTTACCAAACTTTTTTTCAACAGCCTTAGGCGTGTTTATCGACCACACGGAACGCATTTGTAACTTTTTCTTTTTTAGCTGATCTTCTGGCCAATCATTGTCTTTCATTAATTGATAATTAAAACTGTGCTTTGCTTTCTTTTCTTTCTTTGCCCAAATTAAAGTTTCATGGCTAGCAGTAAAAAAACGACAACTTAAATTTGGAGAAGCATTTGGTTTGAACCATGCTATATCGTTAAGAATATGAAAACCAGTATTTTGCAAAATAAATCCGCATTGATAAATTGAGTGATAAGTTCCGCTAATCCAAATAGTCCCGTTAGATTTTAAAATTCTTCTGCACGCTTTTATCCATTTAGCATAAAAATCAAAATTCTTTTTTAATCCATTGCTCAAATCCCAATCACCTTTTTTAACGCTAACCATTTTGCCATTTTGGCAAGTAAAAGTTCCGCTTGAAAGAAAATAAGGCGGATCGGCAAAAATCATATCAACAGAATTTTCTGGAATACTTTCCAAAAATTCCAATGAATCAGCTTGATATAACTCAAATCTCGGTTTTTTGTAATACGGTTTCTGCATAACTGCTTATTGCAAGAATAACTCTGTTTTATTAAATCAAATATTTTCCAATATTTACTTTTCTTCCAAGCTTTGGTTCGCTGAACTATCTGGCGAGGTTAAGTACGGTAAGCGCTTTAACAAAGATGCATGGCGGAGAGGTCGGGATTCGAACCCGAGAACCAGTTTCACCCGGTTAGCCGCTTAGCAGGCGGCTGCTTTCAGCCACTCAGCCACCTCTCCTTTTCTTATCTCCTGACAAAGTGTCGGGAAAATTAGTTAATCTCAACTTTGACAAATTTTCTTATGTTAGGATTTTTGCCAAAGTTCAGTTATATTATACTTTCTGGCGGAGAGACTGGGATTTGAACCCAGGAGACTTTAGGTCTACCGGTTTTCGAGACCGGCCCAATCAGCCGCTCTGGCATCTCTCCATCTGTGTAATCTGTCTTTAATCTATGTAATCAGGCATCCGATGCCTCAAATTCCTCTATCTGTTTTAATCTTCGGCTGTGCCGCTCACCTAAAAAATCAGATTTTAACCAAATTTTGCATATACGCTCGTTTAATCCTTTCTCAATAAGCATCCCCGCTAAAACCAAAATGTTGCTGTTATTATGCTCGCGGCTTAGCCTAGCTATCTCTGGGGAAAAACAAAGAGCGGCGCGGATACCTTTTACTTTATTAGCAGTAATGGACATTCCAATTCCAGTGGCACAGATTAAAATCCCTCTATCAACTTCCCCTTTTGCCACTGCTGACGCTAAAGAAAAAGCAAATTGAGGATAGTCGCAGGATTTTGAGCTGTTAGTGCCAAAATCAACTACGGTATGTTTATCCTTTTTCAATAGCAACTTCAAATACTTCTTCAATTCATAACCGCAATGGTCAGAAGCAATTGCAATCCTCATGGTTTCACCATATTTGCTATCCTCTTTAAAACCTTGCCCATTTCTCCTTTTACAATCTCAAAGTAATCCTGATAAATATTCAAGGGTCTGCCAATGGGGTCGGGCACATCTAAAACAAAAATCCTTTTCCCCACCCAATCAACCTTTCTTAAAATAACATCCTTATGATACTCCTGCATTACAAAGATTACATCGGCAGATTTAATCATTTCCTCTGTTAACACTTTAGTTGTGTAATTAGAAACATCAATGCCTTCCCGATGTAAGATTTCTATGGTTTGGCGAGTAGGGGACATACCTTCAAGAGCAGAAACACCAGCAGAAAAAATTTTAACATCCTTTTTCTGTTTTTCATCGAGTATTTTTTTTAACAACCCTTCAGCCATAATACTCCGACAAGTATTGCCAGTGCAAACAAAAAGCACTCTCTTTTGTCGAATAACTTTGTTTAATTCTTCTTTATTAATCGGTCCCTCTCGTAAAATCTTTGGCTCTAAAGAGGTTAAATCTAAAATTGTGGAAGCAGTCCCTATTTTGCTCTTTCCGCCGTCAACGGCTAAATCCACTAAACCATCTAAGTCTTTCAGCGCCTCGTCGAGGTTAATCGGCGGTTGAGCTCCAGCAAGATTAGCGCTGGAAGCGGATAGGAATGTTCCGCTTTCTTTAATTAATTTTTGAGCAATCTTATTGTCGGGAAAACGCAAACCCATACTACTCTTTTTTGTTTCTAAAATCAAAGTTAGGGGACCAGGCCAAAAGGTTTTGCTAAGAGCGTAGAAAACAGCAGGAGGGTTCTCAGCCAATTTCTCGGCGTCATTTTTGTCGGCAATATGAATGGTTAATGGTTTATCTGAGGGGCGATTTTTGATTTGGCAAATCCTTTGGATTGCTTCTGAATTGGTAAAATCCCCACCTACTCCATAGACTGCTTCAGTAGGAAAAATAAGTACTCCCCCCTTCTTAACTATCTCAGCCGCTTCCTCAATCTTTTTTGTCTCTGGAATCTGGGGACTAATTTTTAATATCTTTGTTTTTTTGCTCAACTTTCTCCCTTAATTTCCTTTTGTGGTTTTGAATTTTGCGAACAATATTTTCATCATTTGTTCCTAAAATTTGGATTGCGAAGAAAGCCCCATTTTTTGCTCCGGCTTTACCAATCGCCATACAGCCCACTGGCACACCGCTGGGCATCTGAACAGTAGAAAGCAAAGAATCTAAACCATTGAGACTTTTTGTCTCTATCGGAATAGCAACCACCGGTAAAGTAGTATGGGCGGCAATTGCTCCAGCTAAGGCTGCCGCTCCGCCGGCGGCGGCAATAATTACTTTCACCCCTTGATTAGCAGCATTAGAGGCAAATTCGGAAACCTTTTGGGGACTGCGGTGAGCGGAAAGAATTTTTGTCTCATAAGCAATATCAAATTCCTCTAAAATTTTTTCTGTTTCCTTTATGGTGGGTAAATCTGAATCACTACCGATAACTATATTAACAAGCGGCTTTTTCATTTTTTACCTCTGATGACACTGATTTAAAAATGATTACACTGATTGATGCCATTCTATCCTGCAACCTGTAGCTTACGGCTTAAGGCTTTCTCCCCAATATCCCGTCGATACTGCATTCCCTCAAAATTGACTTCATTTACTTCTCTGTATACTTTATCTATTGCTTCTTCTAAACCATCTCCCAAAGCCATAATCCCCAACACCCTTCCCCCGTTGGTAATAATCTTTTTACTGGTGACTGGTGACTGGTGACTGGTGACTGGTTGGTATTTCGTTCCGGCGTGAAATACCAAAGCATCTTTTATTTTATCCAAACCGAAAATTTCTTTACCTTTTTCGTATTTCCCCGGGTAGCCTTTAGAAGCAAGCACTACACAAATCGCCGATTGGAAAGATAGTTTTAATTTTATCTCTTCTAATCTATTATCAATAACTGCCAAAAAAATTTCCACCAAATCATTGTTTAACCGCGGCAAAATTACCTGAGCTTCCGGGTCGCCAAAACGAACATTGAATTCCAAAACCCGTACATCATTACCATCAATCATTATTCCAGCATAAATTATCCCTTTATAGTTTATTCCTTCCTTTTGCAATCCCTGAATAATCCTCTGCAATATTTTTTCTTTGGCAAAATTAAATCTTTGTTCATTTACAAACAATGCCGGAGAATAAGCGCCCATTCCGCCAGTGTTTGCCCCCTTATCACCCTCATAAATTTGCTTGTGGTCCTGCGAAGAAGGTAGAGGCAAAACTGTCTTTCCATCGCTAAAGGCAATGATAGAAGCTTCTTCACCGCTTAAAAATTCCTCAATGACTATCTTTTCACCAGCGGCGCCAAAAATTTTCTCCTGCATCATTTTGCAAATGGCATTCTTGCCCTCTTCTTTGTTGTGAATAACAATCACGCCCTTGCCAGCGGCTAAGCCATCCGCTTTGACTACGCAGGGAAAGTTCAGATTTTGCAGATAAGCAATCGCTTTTTCATAATCATCAAAACCCTCAAAATCAGCAGTAGGAATATTGTACTTACGCATCAGATTTTTGGCAAATATTTTACTGCTTTCCAATTGAGCGGCTTGTTTACAGGGACCAAAAATCTTTAAACCGCAGTTTTCAAATTCATCAACTATCCCTTGCGTCAATGGAGCCTCAGGTCCAACAACAGTTAGATCAATCTCCCTTTGCCGAGCAAAATCAAGCAGTTCTTTTATATTAGCAGGAGAAATATCTATGCACTCGGCAAATTCGCTTATTCCAGCATTGCCCGGCGCGCAAAAAATCTTTTTCACCTTTTTGCTCTGAGCAATTTTCCAAACCAAACAATGCTCACGCCCACCTGAACCAATTACCAAAACTTTCATTTTATTAACAAAGATTTTGACCTATTATTATTTATTTCTTTATTTTTTTAATCTTGTCTCTTATTATTGCCGCTTTCTCAAAATTCTCCTCTTGAATTGCTTTGTCTAATTTTCTCTGTAGATTTTTAATCTCTAATGCCTGTTTTGTGCTTTTATCGACATAATGCGGGAATTTGCCAACATGCTGTTCCCCTCCCTGAATCCTTTTTAACAAAGGGGTTAAACTCTCTTTGAAATTTTCATAACAGTGCGGACAGCCCAAACGTCCAATTCTTTTAAAATCCTCATAATCTAAACCGCAGTGAGAACATCGCAAGGTGGGTTTTTTAGCCTTGGTCAATTCAAAATCGGTTAAACCAGCCAAAAAATCGGCTAAGGGAAAATCCTCGGGCAAACTAATCCCCTTTGCTTGAGCGCATTGCTCGCAAAGATGCATCTCCATCATTTTATCATTGACCAACTCGGTAATATGAACCGTAGCTGCATTCTTATGGCAAATATCACAAAGCATTGTTCTCCTTTTGGTTATATTTTTAACCTTCAATGGTTAAATTGCATCCGGCACACTAATTTTTCCCTTAATTGCGCTCGCCGCCGCTACTGCCGGATTTGCCAAAAATACCTCACTTTCCGAACTGCCCATTCTTCCTTTAAAATTGCGGTTGGTAGTAGAAATCGCCCTTTCGCCCTTTGCCAAAACTCCCATATGCCCCCCCAAACAGGGACCGCAGGTGGGCGTAGAAACTGCTGCCTGAGCGGAAATAAAAACCTCAATTAACCCTTCCTTTAACGCTTGCAAATAGATACTTTGTGTCGCCGGAATAACAATTAATCGCACATCCGGATGGACCTTCTTACCTTTTAGAATTTTAGCCGCAATCCGTAAATCCGAAATTCTGCCATTGGTGCAAGAACCAATTACTGCTTGGTCAATTCGCACATCCTCCAATTCTTCGGCCGGCTTAACATTGCTGGGCAAATCAGGACAGGCGACCAGCGGTTTGAGTTTACTAACATCGTATTCTTTAGTCTCTAAATAATTCGCCTTTTTATCCGATTTATACAGGCTCCAAGCTCCAAGCTCTCGTAAGTTTCCCAGTTTCCCCGCTGGGCGTCTGGGTAACTGGGCGTCTGGGTAACTGGGCGTCTGGGTAACTTGCTTGACATAATCAAGCGTTATTTGATCTGGTTCAATTATCCCGTTCTTTGCCCCGGCTTCAATAACCATATTACATATTGTAAAACGGTCATCCATTCCTAATTTTTGGATAACCTCTCCGCTAAACTCCATTGTTTTGTATAAACAACCGCTTACCCCCACATCACCAATGGTATGCAGAATAATGTCCTTCCCGCTTACCCACTTATTCAATTTACCGTAATAGATAAACTTGATTGTCCTCGGAACCCTAAGCCAGCACTTTCCGCTAACAAAAGCAAAAGCTAAATCCGTGCTCCCCACGCCGGCAGAAAAGGCTCCCAACGCTCCGTAAGTGCAAGTATGCGAATCCGCCCCAATCGTCAAATTTCCCGGTTTAATTAAACCCAACTCCGGAAGCAGGGCGTGTTCAATCCCCATTCTACCTACTTCAAAGTAATTTTCTATTTTGTGCTTTTTAGCAAATTCACGCATTAATTTGCACTGTTCAGCACTCTTTATATCCTTGTTGGGTGTAAAATGGTCGGGAACTAATACTATTTTTTTATTATCAAAAATCTTTCTGTTTGCAGAAGGCAGTTTTTCAAACTGCTTGATTGCCAAAGGAGCAGTAATATCATTGCCCAAACAAAGGTCAATTTTAGCCAAAATAAGTTCATCCGCATAAATTT
>DAOWIN010000006.1 GCA_030640885.1 Candidatus Omnitrophota bacterium | reverse complement strand
TTTTGATGACAGCGAATTTCTTTTCCTAAATTTTGGACATCAATCTTTTCTAAATTTTCAACAAAGATAACACTATGCGGCACCCCAACCTCAACAAAATTTACCAAGATAGTCTTATTACCGATTTTTAGGGGAATATCGGCTTTGAAATTCTTAGGCTGCGGCATCTTGACTTTTATTTTTTGACTGGTGACTGGTGACTGGTGACTGGTAACTTTTTTGATTTCCGCTTCTATAATCCCTGCCTTGGTTTCTATTTCTATTTTTTTTGCCTGAAGCTTGGAGCTTGTAGCCTGTAGCCTGCGCTGTGCGGCGTGAAGCGCCGCACAGCGGGCCCCATTTCCGCACATCTCAGCTTCACTCCCATCAGGATTAAAAATACGCATTCTAAAATCTGCTTTCTGAGAAGGTTCAATAACCAAAAGCCCATCGGCTCCTATACCAAATCTTCTTTTGCAAAATTCCTTGGCAATTTTCTTGTAATTTAAACCTACAGCGTCGATAAGAACAAAATCATTCCCCGAAGCAACCATTTTTATAAAATCTATTTTCTGCATCTTTATATTATAAATCAGCACTGATGGAGGTTCAACCTCCATCAGTAAGAATCTTCTCTCTACGGATTAAATCTTTATATTCTTCTCTTTCTCTGACTAAAAAAAACTTATTTCCTTTTATTAAAACCTCGGCGGGACGAAGGCGAGAGTTATAGTTAGAAGCCATGCTAAATCCGTAAGCCCCAGTATCCAATACTGCTAAAAAATCTCCGTTTTTGAACAGGGCTAATTTTCTATCCTTGGCAAAAAAATCACCGCTCTCGCAAACTGGCCCGACAATATCGGTGTTCGTTGTTCGGTGTTCGTTGTTCGGTGTTCGAATAACTGGAAGAATCTCGTGATGAGCGTCATACAAAGATGGGCGCAGAAAATCGTTCATTCCGGCATCTACAATAACAATTTTTTTTCCTTGCTTTCTCTCTTTAATATAAAGCACTTTAGTAAGCAAGATTCCGCTTCCGGCGGTCAGGTATCTTCCCGGTTCTAATATCAATTTTGCCTTCAAGTTTTTTATTAAAGGCAAAATTGCCTGAGCAAACTGCAACGGGGGT
Source organism: Candidatus Omnitrophota bacterium (assembly GCA_030640885.1). Lineage (GTDB taxonomy): Bacteria > Omnitrophota > 4484-213 > 4484-213 > 4484-213 > DAOWIN01. Next base: position 1,101 of record DAOWIN010000006.1, on the reverse strand, counting down.
TGAAAAAAACCTCCGCCAATATCCAGATAGCTTATTTTTATTTGTTTATTCCCCAATTGCTGAATCAAAGAAATAGTTTTCTTTAAAGCTTTTACAAAAGGTTGAGGATGGGTTATCTGCGAACCTAAATGAAAATGAATCCCACAAATATCCAAGTGCGGAAATTTTTCTTTCTGCAAAAATATTTCTTTTATTTCCTGCAAGGAAATGCCGAATTTATTCTCCTCTTTTGCTGTTTGAATATAGCCGTGACCTCCGGCAGAAATATTCGGATTTAAACGCAAGCCAATCTGCACCCTCTTCCCCAATTTATCGGCAATTTCATCTATTCTTTCTACTTCTTGTTTTGATTCAGCGTTAATGAGTAAAATGTTTGCCTTAATCGCTTGTTTAATTTCTTGTTCTGTTTTGCCTACGCCGGCAAAAACAATCTTTTTGCAATTGGCTTTGATTTTTGTTGCCCGATAAAGCTCCCCGCCGGAAACAATATCTAAACCCGCTCCCTGCTTGGTTAAAATACTGCAGATTGCCAAATTGGAATTTGCCTTTACGGAATAACAAATAAGCGGCTTAACAAAAGCAAATGCCTGTTTTAATTCTTTGTATTTATCAATTAGAGATTGCTCGCTATAAATATATAACGGCGTGCCTGCACTCTCGGCAACCTCTTTGAGCTGGACATCCTCGCAGTACAATTGATTTCTTTTGTATTTAAAATTAGACATTTTAATTACCACCCGAAAATTTGAGAGACCCTGTCGCCAACCTTTGCCCCGCTGATATTGGTGGTCTAGCAACTGATACTCTTGACTTAACCGATGTTTCGGGGTTCATCAATTCAGCTATTTTTTTCTGATTTAATTTATCAGAAAATTTTGCTAATTCTGGATTGCTCATCTCTTTTATCTTTCTGTTATTATCCAAGGAAAATTTTACTAATTTTCCAATAATATCATGCGCCTGTTTAAACGCGATACCCTCTTTGATCAAATAATAAGCAAGGTCTGTCGCATACAGGGTTTCATCATCGTCTATTGCCTTTTCAATGGTTTCTTTATTCCACTTTAGCGTTTTTATAAGTTTAGGAAGAATTTTTAGCTC
>DAOWIN010000029.1 GCA_030640885.1 Candidatus Omnitrophota bacterium | reverse complement strand
TATACAATGTTTTGCAACAAGCTAAGGCATTTGCCGCATTTGAAGAAGCACTCTTGAGACCTATAAAAAGATCATTTCCATCAGTAACTCCTTTACTAAATTCTCCTAATGATGGATCAAGTTCGTTTATCCACCCATCAGGGCATCCATTCTTAACCCACACACAAGCGTCCTCGGGAACCTCTCCACTTCCTGCCCCACCCCCCGCCTTATATACCACATCATACTCACCATTAACAACATCATTACTAAACTGATGGTCTCCATTATCAATAAAGAAAATCATCTTACCGGCATCATTTACGGCATTATCTATATCTACCCACTCATCATTAACATCCTTAACGCTTACATTACCTATCCCGCATCCACCCACATTTATTGCCCTTCCCCCAATACACACCATCAACCCTGCCGCTCCCCATTTTTCAGACTGGCTACCTACTGGAGTTATGATTGTGCGTATTCTTATTTGGTCGGCGAAACAACAGTTTACAGTCAACAGTTTACAGTCAACAGTAAAAGCAAAAAGAAAGAAAAAAATTATAGATAATCTCCTACCCCCCTTTTTAAATTTTAACAACTTACCCTTATTCATTTTCGTCTTACGCTTCCTGTTTGAAATTTTAAATTATAAATTCTAAATTCTAAATTTCATATTCCTTAATTCAAAATTCAAAATTCTGCTTTGTAGTTTTATGTAGTTGCCACTAAAGGAACATCGCCAATAGGCATATTTTCAATACTCACATTTGATAACTCTTGAGGGGAAAGCCGTTTACTAGCATCTAAAATCTCTATTCCTATTATATGTTTATTGTTATCAAGGTCGATAATTACTCCTTCTTCCACCTCTTTACTCTTAGCCACTTTTTTCTCTTTAAAATATACATAAAGCGCATCTGCTGTTTTGCTATATTCTATCTTCATTGCACTCCTCCTCTAATCTGATTTATCCACAGCTGTAATAACCAAAATTTCCTCTGCGTATTCTCTAAATGTAACTTTAACATATCGTTTCCCTATATGTCCAAATACATTTGTTCTTCCGTATTTTGAAAATTCTTTCCTCTCAGGATTGCTTAACACTTTCTCTATTTCCTCCTGCGAGATTTTCCTCCATCTCATTCTACGGCGGGCATGACGATCATATTTAATTAGCTTCTGCACTCTAACTACCTGCGTTCTTTGCTTAAACTGTTCACTTCACTCCGGCGGACAGCACCAGTAATATTTAACATCAAAACGCTTATAACACTTATACCAGTTAGTGTGCGGGCAAGTAGTAGGAAATGGCTCAGAATCATCAGCGACGGTATCATAACAATCCTGGCATGGCACTAAAGGATTGCAAGGTGGTCCTATATGCGCACCAGTGCAGGCATGTGAACAAGAGTGTAAGCAAGTTCCGCCTTTAGGCATAGAAATACCTCCTAAATATAACTTATCGGGGGTAATTGCGAAACCTTGAGGAGAATCTTCATTCACCCACTCATCCGGGCATCCATCTTTAAACCAAGCACATGTCTCGGGAAAATCTCCACCCCCTCCACTCACCTCATACACTGTATCACTATCGTCTGGAAAACCAGAACTATAATCATATTGATGATTGCTTCCAAAACCCGAGCCATTAGAGGTATCTTCAAAGATAACTACATCATTAACATTAAAAGTTATCTCGGTTCTACTGTTATCTGGGTTAATCCTATATCCTCCTGTTGCATTACATCCTCCACTTGCTATAGGCTGTCCCCCAATACATACCATCAATCCCTTTGCTCCCCACTTCTCAGACTGGCTGCCTACGGGAGTTATGATTGTGCGTATTCTTATCTGGTCGGCTCTAACAGAGAACAGAGGACAGAAAACAGAGAACAGAAAAAAGAAAAAGAAAAGAAAGAAAAAAGAGTTTATTGAGTTAATTGGGTTAGTTGAGTTTATGGAGTTTTGCTCCTCTTCTCTTTTCTTACCTGCAGTCTGTAGCTTGCAACTTGTAGCCATTTTGGGCCTCCTGCTTGGGCTTATTGGGCTTATTGGGCTTATTGGGCTTATTGGGTTTATTGGGTTTATTGGGTTTATTGGGTTTATTGGGTTAATTGGGTTTATAGGGTTAACTCCATAAACTTCAATAAACTTCCATAAACTTCCATAAACTTCCATAAACTCTATGAACTCTATAAACTTTTAATTTCTTTTAATTCCTCCGGCTTCTGCGCTGAATGCTTATGTTCCTTTCCTGGATAAACCTTCAATTTTTTAATTATCTGACGGGCTAATTTATTCTTAGGCAGCATTCCTCGGACCGCCGAGAGAATTATCTGCTCCGGCTTCTTGGCAAGCAAGGTGGCAAAGTTTTTTTCTTTCAAGCCTCCCGGATAACCTGAGTAATGGCGGTATATCTTATTCTCCTTTTTTTTGCCACTTACCTTTATCTTAGCCGCATTGATTACTATTACATAATCGCCGCTATCCACATTAGGAGCAAAATCTACTTTATTTTTCCCTCGCAGAATATTGGCAATTTGGGTAGCCAACCGTCCCAATATTTTACCTTCAGCATCAACAGAATAAAATCTTTTTTCCATTTTTAATAAGCAGACAATTTACAAAACACAAGTGATGTAAATTGTAGTCCTGACGCAGCGTCGGGACGTCTGCGCATTGAACCCTGTTAAATAATCCGCCTGGGCGGATTGCCGCAAAGCGGCATTTAACGGGGTAAATTCAACTAAACAATTTAACTTCGTCCCGACATATCATCGGGGCTCGCTAAATTGTAGTTTCATTTATGATAACAAATTATTGGATTTATGTCAAATTTCCACTTTTGACAAAATATTCTTATTTAATTTTCTTCTTCAGATGGACAGCAGGTTTAAATATAACTACTTTATGCGCCGACACTAATACCTCTTCGCCTGTGCGCGGATTCCTTCTTTTTCTTTTTGCGCGGGATTTCAGCTTAAAAACCCCAAAATTGCGCAATTCCACTCTTCCTTCTTTAATTAAACCATCCTTGATATTATCCAGAACCCGCTGGACAATCTCTTTTACATCCTTTTGGGAAACATCGACCTCACTGCTAATTTTAGAAATTATCCCTTTTTTTATCATTTTTATTCCTCCTTTGGCTTTGACAGATTTTTTTGATTTCTGACTTCTATTCTCTTTTTTCGCGTTTTGGCGTTTGGAGCGGGCGATGAGAATCGAACTCACATATATAGCTTGGAAGGCTATTGTTCTACCACTGAACTACGCCCGCAACCGAAAATTTCTGCAAAATTTTCGGTAATTTCCAATATCCAATAAATACCAAATCCAAAAAAATGGAAATGTTTAGAGTTCAGAGATCAGAATTAGGACTTTCGCATTTGAACATATATAGAAGTTTTGCGTTTTAAGCGAATATTAAATTTAGCACATAGCGTTTAGCGGATAGTAAAAAATAAAAACCTTGGAATTTATAGTTTCTTATCTTTCTATACGCTATACGCTAACCGCTATACGCCATTATTAGCGTTAAGAAAAAAGTCAGAGAGCGAAAAATGCAAAACTTCTGATTTTAACCTAAAATGCGAAAGTTCTAAGAATTTAGAATTTATCCCTTATCTCTTTTATCGCATGGGGAATCTTCTCTATAATATCGCTGGCGAGCATCGATTCTTGCCCTTTCTCTTCAGCGGCTAAATCTCCGGCACAACCATGCAAGTAAACCCCTACCTTGGCGGCTTCAAAGGGAGAAAAACCTCGAGCCAACAAAGCTCCGACCATTCCTGCTAAAACATCACCCGCACCCGCAGTAGCCATTCCGGGATTTCCGCTTTTATTCACATAAATTTTTCCCTCACTACTGCTAACTACCGTCTCAAAGCCTTTAAGAATAACTGTTGTTTTATATTTACAGGCAAAATCACGGGCAATTTCCTTCTTTCTTTTTTGAACCTCTCGCGGGCTTATTTTTAATAAACGACCCATCTCGCCGAGATGGGGTGTAATAACTGATGCCTGTCGTAAAAAATTAGGGTTTGTTCCCACAGCATTAAGCCCATCGGCGTCAATAAGCAAAGGAATCTTTATTGCACTCAGCAGCTTTCTTACCAATTTTTGCGTTTGTTTATTTAGGGAAAGACCGGGGCCTAAAACCAAAGCGTCTGTTCGGGCAGCAAAATCATAGATAAAGGAATAAGATTGCAGGCTTAAACTTCCATCTTTGGTCTGCGGCAATGGTTTGCTGATAACCTCTAAAAGATTCGTTTCTACTATTTGGTTCAAGATTCGGGGAACTCCTAAAAACAACAAGCCTACCCCTGTCCGCATCGCCCCCTTAGCGGCTAAAATTGCCGCTCCACTCATCCCCAAAGAACCGGCTACGATAAAAAGCTTTCCGTAATCTCCTTTATGAGAATCTAATCTGCGGGGAGGGAAAATAACATCCATCACAATCAAGGTGAAAGGTAAAAGGGTTTAATAAGAAGTTTCCCTTTAACCTATAACCTTTAACCTATAACCTATTCTTCGTAAGCAATTACATGGGCAATGGCGTAATTTCTGGTGTGCGAAATGCTTAGTGAAATCTTTTTATGCCTCCACCCTTCGCGCCCAAACCTAATTTCTGGCTTTCCTTTTTTATCGTTAATTACTTCAATATCCTTTAAATTAATTTCTCTTTGACCCAGAGATTTTATTACTGCTTCTTTAGCGGCAAAACGAGCGGCTAAATGTTGGTGGGAAAAAACTTTTCTCTGCGAATAACCTATTTCTCTATCAGTGAAAACCCTTTTTAGCAAACGCTCCCCCCATTTTTCTACTGCTTTCTTCATTCTATCCACCTCTACTAAATCAATACCGCAGGTTAGATGCATAAAATACAATTTCTAATGTCTAATTGCTCTAATGTCTAATAACCAATAATTGTTTAGACATTAGACATTTTGCATTAGACATTGATTAGACATTAGGTTAATTAGGTTAATTAGTCATTTCTTTCTGGATTTTTCGATTAACTCCCTCATCTCTCTCACCGCTCTCTCTAATCCTACAAACACTGCCCGTGAAATAATTGAATGCCCAATATTCAACTCTTGAATATCAGCAATAGCCGCTACCGCTGATACATTCTGGTAATTTAAACCATGCCCCGCATTTACCTTTAAACCTAATTCTATAGCTTTATCCTTAGCCACGATTAAATTCCTTAGCTCGTTCTCTCGAATCTCGTTCTGAGCATTTGCATACCTGCCTGTATGCAATTCTATAAACTCTGCGCCAACCTCTTTGCCTGCTTCTATTTGTTTCAACTCTGGCTCAATAAACAAACTTACTTTTATTCCTCTCTCCTGCAATCTCTCCACTGCTTCTTTAATTCTTGCTTTCTTTTTAACAACATCTAATCCTCCCTCAGTAGTAATTTCCTCTCTTTTTTCAGGAACTAAAGTGGCACAGTTAGGTTTTAAATCAACAGCAATATTCACAATGGAATCAGCAATGGACATCTCTAAATTCAACCCTGTTTTTATCACATCCTTTAACAAATAAACATCTCTTTTTTGAATATGCCTCCTGTCCTCGCGCAAATGGGCAACAATTCCCTGACAACCGGCGAGTTCACAAATCCCTGCGGCTAAAATAGGGTCTGGTTCTTGTTCCTTTCTTGCTTGTCTTAAAGTAGCAATATGATCAATATTTACACAGAGTTTAGGCATTTTCTTACAAGCTTCAGGTTACAAGCTACAGGCTTCAGGTTTCAAGCTACAGGTTACAGGTTTCAAGCTACAGACAAGAAGAAGAAAAAGAAGAAACTTAAGTCTCAAGTTTCTTGCTTGAAGCTTGTAACTTGCAACTTGTGGCTTGTAGTTTCTTGCTTGAGACTTGCAGCCTGAAACTTGTGGCTTGGAACTTGTAGCTTACGGTGTTCCTCCCGACGAGGTCGGCAAAATAACATTTGTTCTTTCTAAAGATGGGGAAACATTTTTAATTGCAATTTTCACCAATGGAACATCGGAAAACAAAAAAATGTTAGGAGGCAACTTTATATTCACGGGCAACTCATATCTGCCCGGCTGCAAACCGGTAACATCTGTAAAAGCTAATATATCCTTGTTGCTTAATTTATCCAAAGCAACCTTGGGCCCTTTAAGAACAATACTAATGTTTGAAGCAGAAGATTGAACGGGAAAATATCCCGTTGGAGATACCAAAAGTTTTAAAGGAATGTCGCTAAAGTCCTTATTGACTAAATTTTCTTCAATGGGGATATCCACTTCTATAGTATCTAAAGAAGGTAATTGCCCCTTTACAAAAGGCTGCAAAGAAACTCGTTGGGTAAAAGACCTAATATAACCTGTAACTTCAATAGGAGAAGTGTAAATAAACTCTAAATTCTCAAGAAGTTTTTCAGGTCCTTTTACCAAAGAAATATTAGGATTAAATCTAATTTTATCTTTAACAACTCTATATCCCTCAGCAGCTTCTCCCTTTATATTTACCTTGATTGGCAACCATTTACTAATTAGCTTATCCAACTTCACTGCCACTATAGAGGGTTTAACAGAAGCTATTTTTACTCCGGAGGGAACCTCTATTCCTTTAATGGGAATAGTAAAACTATATTTACCTGCCTTTTCTATATTTTTTATTTTGTAACGAATAGTTATGTCTGGCGAAACTAAGTTTAGCTTATTTTTAGGCCCTCTAAATAAAATATTTATCTTGTCCGTACTGCGGTTGCTAATAATCATCCCTGCGGGTGGCTCTATATCCAAAATTGCTCTTTTCTCCAATTCATCCTTTTGTTCGCCAGCTACATAGAAACAAAGAATAATGGCTAAGAATAAAGAAGCTATTTTTAAACTTAAATTGCGCAATAAAAATTTCTTTATCATCAGTTTTATTTAATTTGAAATCCGAAGTGAAGTTTTTTTTCACCGCCGTTTTTAATGTATAAATTAGATAAGTTTTTTTTCAACTTCTCGTTTTCTAAATTAGAACTTAACTTTCCATCTATGGCCAAAGAAATCTCTCCTGTTTCTTCTGAAACAACAATACAAATAGCGTCGCTTTCTTCGCTTAAACCTATAGCCGCGCGATGCCGTGTTCCCAAATTCTTGCTGAGACGCGGTCTATCGGTTAAAGGGAAAAAACATCTGCAAGAAGCAATCCTTCCTTCATGAACAATAATTCCTCCGTCGTGCAGAGGAGAACGAGGATTAAAGATTGATAAAATAAGTTCTTTACTTAAATCTGCATCAAGGGAAATTCCAGCTTCAATATAATTTCTTAAACCTGTTTCTTTCGCAATGATAATTAAAGCGCCAATTTTCTGCTGAGAAAGAAGATTAATTGCCTTAATTATTTCTTCTAATGTCTTCTCTTCCCTCGCTAAAAAACGCAACCAGCGGTTTCGTCCCAAATGAGCAAGTCCGCGCCGAAGCTCAGGCTGGAAAATTATCAGCAAGGCAATAATACTAATGGCAAAAATTTTGGTCAACAGCCAATTTATAATATTAAGTTGAAATATCTGAGCAGCGAAAAAGGTAATAAATAAAATTACTAACCCTTTTAACACCTGAATAGCCCGCGTTCCTTTTATAAACAAAAGTAAAAAATAAACTACTGCCCAAACAACTCCAATCTCTAATATCGGCTTCCAAAAGGTAGAAAGATAGTACATTTTCAAGCTGCAAGTCGCAGGTCTCAAGTTACAAGCAAAAAAAATTAAGAATGTTGCAAGCTACAAGCAAGAAACCTAATCTATAAAATTTCTTTTCTTTTTCTTGCCTGTAATCTGTAGCCTGAAACTTGCAGTCTTTCTTTTTCTTGCCTGTAACCTGTAGCTTGTGGCTTGAAGCTTATCATTCTTCTCTTGAAGAAAGGTCTTCAAAACGAGCGTATTCTTTGATAAAAGCAAGTTTTATTGAACCTACAGGACCATTTCTCTGTTTAGCAATAATTACCTCGGCAATCCCCTTATTTTCTTCGGTAGGATTATAGTATTCTTCCCGCAATAATAAAATTACAAGGTCAGCATCTTGTTCAATGGCTCCTGATTCTCTCAAATCAGAAAGCTGGGGCCGACGGTTTGTCCTCGCCTCCACCGCCCGCGAAAGCTGGCTAATTGCTATAACCGGAATGTTTAACTCGCGAGCTAACGCCTTCAAAGAACGGGAAATATCAGAGATTTCCTGCTGACGGCTTTCCGTTTTTGCCGCTCCTTGCATTAATTGCAAATAATCAACAACGAGCATCTGAATATTATAATGCGACTTTAATCTTCTTGCTTTAGCCCGCAGTTCTAAAGCAGAAATACCGGGGGTATCATCAACAAATATGGGCGCCTCGCTGAGTTTGCTTGCAGTGTTAATTAGTACTGGCCAATCGGAACGAGAAAGAAAACCGGTGCGTACCTTATGGGCATCAATACGAGCGTGCGAACAAAGCATCCTTTGCACCAATTGCTGTCGAGACATCTCTAAACTAAAAAACACTAAGGGAATCTTGCCTATCACTCCCGCCTTTTCAACAATAGCGCAAGCAAGAGCGCTCTTCCCCATAGAGGGACGACCAGCAACAACAATCAAATCAGAAGGTTGTAAGCCAGCAGTTATTACATCCAATTCGCGGAAACCGCTGGGAAGCCCGGTAATATTTTCTTTATTTTGGTAAAGGCGGTCAATAGTTTCTATGCTATCTTTAATAAGATGGCTAAAAGAAAAAACCTTTGATTCTACCTTATACTGAGCAACATTAAAAATTGCTTTTTCGGCTCTATCTAAAAGTAAATCAGGGCTTTGGGAAGGATCATAGCTTTCTTTTATTATCTGGCTGGAGGCAGAGATTAAACTCCGCAGAAGTGCTTTTTCTTTTACAATGTGAGCATATTGCTCAATATTCGCCGCCGTAGGAACAACATTAGTTAAAGTTGTTAAATAAGCAACACCGCCAACCTCCTTTAAAATCTTCTTCTTTTTTAATCTTTCTTTAAGGGT
>DAOWIN010000139.1 GCA_030640885.1 Candidatus Omnitrophota bacterium | reverse complement strand
TACCCTTTTTTGGGCAGTGCCAATAGCGCGACTAATTAACTTGTGTTCGATTGCCTGCCCCTCACCCATTCCTAATCTTTGCATCATTCCCATTATCCGTTCTGAACCAAATAAACGCATCAGTTCATCCTGCAAGGAAAGATAAAAACGCGATGAGCCGGGATCGCCCTGCCTGCCTGCTCGCCCGCGCAATTGGTTGTCAATGCGCCGCGATTCGTGCCTTTCAGTACCAATAATATGCAAACCGCCTAATTTAGCTACCCTATCTCCCAAAACAATATCTGTACCTCTTCCAGCCATATTGGTGGCAATGGTTACCGCGCCCTTTTGTCCGGCTAAAGCGATTATCTCTGCTTCCCGCTGATGATACTTAGCGTTTAAAACTGAATGCGAAATATTCTTTCTTTTTAATAACTGGCTTAACCGCTCAGATTTCTCAATAGAAACTGTACCTACTAATATAGGCCGCCCCTGCAAATGTAATTCTTCAATCTCTTCTACTGCGGCGTTAAACTTTTCTTTTTCGCTTTTATAGATTACATCAGGATGATTTGTTCTGTCCAAAGGTTTGTTAGTAGGAATAACCATTACCTCCAATTTATAAATTTGAAAAAACTCAGTAGCTTCGGTGATTGCTGTGCCAGTCATCCCGGCTAATTTCTCATACATCCTAAAATAATTCTGAAAGGTAACTGTGGCTAAGGTTTGGTTCTCTCTTTCAATCCTCACCTTTTCTTTTGCCTCAATCGCTTGGTGCAAACCATCTGACCATCTTCTCCCGGACATTAGCCGCCCGGTGAACTCATCTACAATAACCACCTGATTCTCTTTAATCATATAATCTACATCGCGTTTATAATTGTTATGCGCCCGCAGAGCCTGATTAATATGATGTTTGTATTCCATCGTTGCCAAGCTATGCATATCCTTTAATCCCAAAAGCTTGGTCGCTTTAATCTCACCTTGCTCAGTCAGATAAGCGCCCTTATGTTTTTCATCGACAACATAATCGCCCTTTTCCTCTTTGCTAATTTCATCCCTTTCGCCCTTTTCGAGCAAAGGAACTATTCTATCCACATCATAGTATTTTTTTGTGGAATCCTCGCTGGGACCAGAAATAATCAGAGGGGTGCGGGCTTCGTCAACAAGAATACTATCTACCTCATCAACAATTGCATAGTGAAGCTTGCGTTGCACCTTTTCTTCGGTTGAAATAACCATATTATCTCTTAAATAATCAAAGCCAAATTCGTTGTTAGTGCCATAAGTAATATCGCAATTATAGGCAACACGGCGCTCTTGGGCATTCATCCCCTGCTGAATTGCTCCTACACTTAAGCCCAAAAATTCATAAATCGGCCCCATCCACTGGCGGTCTCTGCGGGCTAAGTAATCATTTACAGTAATAATGTGCACGCCTTTGCCGCTTAAAGCATTTAGGTAAGCGGACAAAGTTGCCACTAATGTTTTTCCTTCTCCGGTAGCCATCTCAGCAATCTTTCCCTGATGCAAAACAATTCCACCGATAAGCTGAACCGAAAAATGACGCATATTTATCGTTCTTTTGCTGGCTTCACGAACAACGGCAAACGCTTCGGGTAAAATCTGCTCCAAAGATTCGCCCTTGCTCAGCCGCTCTTTAAATTCATCCGTCTTTGCCCGCAGTTCATCGTCTTTTAGAACAGAAATAGACGGCTCAAGGGCTTCTATCTTCTCCGCAGTAGAAGTCATTTTCTTTAATGCTCTCTGATTCTGACTGCCAATTATTTTTCCAATGATAAAGTTAAACATGATTTAGCCTGCAGGTTTCACGCTGCAGGCTACAAGCTTTTTAAAATAAAATTTATGTATTTATAATACTCAATTTTTTCTTTTCTTGCAAAGTCTTCCAATATTCAGGATGATGAATTCGGTTATTGATTATTGCCTCTTTCCCTTTACTTTTATTTAAATTATTTTCCGTATCTGAAACTTTCCTTTTTCCTTGATAAACAACATTGATTTTATAGTTTTTGTTAACGGCAATTTTTTGCTGAATAACCGATAGATAATCTTCATTTATTTCATAGCCAAGAGAATCTCTTTTTAAATCCTCGGCAACCTTCATAGTAGTTCCACTTCCCAGAAATGGGTCTAAAACTGTTTCACCAACAAAACTGAACATTTTAATCAGCCGTTTTGGCAGTTCTTCAGGAAACATTGCAATATGTTTATTCTGTTTCACTCCGGCAAAATTCCAATGACCAGTAAAATATTTCCGCCATTCCTCATTAGATATTTTTGACTGTTCTTTTATCTCTTTGGAAACGCTGTTTGGCAACTTTCCTAATTTTTTAAATAAAAGAATAAATTCATAATCAATTTCAATTAAACCATTTCTTGGATAAGGAAAAGAACCCATAACCGAAGCGCCGCCAGTAGTATTCATCGTAGTTTTCTTTTGCCAAATAATCGCCCCCATATAATCAAAACCAACAGATTCGCAGAATTTTATAATCTCTGTCCTAATTGGTATTATTTTATACCTTCCGTAAGTAACGGCTCGAGCAAATTGGTCGCCTATGTTTATACATAATCTGCAACCCGGATATAAAACTCGATGACATTCTTTCCAGACCTTGCTTAAATTATCAATATATTCTTCATAAGTATCATTAAACCCAATCTGATTTTTGTCTCCGTAATCCTTGAGCTGCCAATAAGGCGGCGAAGTAATAATGAGATGGACAGATCCATCTTGAGTTTCTATCATTTTGCGAGAGTCGCCAATTATAACTTTATGTCTTGTTAACATAATTATCCTTTCAATACCTCCCCTGCATCTATTTCTAAACCAGATTTGGTTTTATTATAAAAGATAATTTTGCTTCCGATTTCTTCTCGCAAAGCATCTTTTGTTTTGTAAGTTATTGGCTTAATTGATATTGGAATATCGCCAATAAATCCATCAATTCCTTGAGTTTCTTCTTCTGGCTTGGCAAGTTTGTAATTAGTATTCTTAATTAAAGCAACTTTCTTCAAAATTGCCTCTTGAAATCTTAAACCAATAAAGGTTTTCTCTAAAACTAAATCTTTAACCCATTTTTTAATCATTGGTTTATCGATTAAGTTCACAGCTTTTTTGAGATTCTCCATCATTTTATTAATTTTCTCGGTGGCATTTTCGATAGCATTTGGATATTTTGCGAGATACCATC
>DAOWIN010000137.1 GCA_030640885.1 Candidatus Omnitrophota bacterium | reverse complement strand
TGCTTCAAGCACAGACAGGCCTCTCGCTCGTAAAATGTTAGCATAATCGACCAAAACGATAGCACCATTGACAACCACACCCATAAGCATGATGAGAGCCATAAAAGACATCAAATTTAAGCTTGTATTAGTGATAAAAAGCGCCCAAGCAACACCAATAAAAGCAAAAGGAATAGAAAAAAAGATTATAAACGGAGTTTTTAAAGATTCAAACTGCGCAGCCATTACCATATAAACTAAAATAATACCCACACAAAGAAGCAGTAACAGGTCACTAAACGCCTTCCTCTGCTCCTCAACTTCTCCGGCAATATCCATGGTGATACCAGAGGGGATGTCTAATTTCGTCATTTTTTTTTCTATATCCCTTTTTACCTCACCCAATGACCTCTTATAAACATCACAACCAACTTTAACGATTCTTTCTCTATTCTTGCGTTCTATTTCCACCGGACCTAACGCGTCAGTGATGTTAGCAATATTTTTCAGTTTAATTAAAGAACCTGAAATCGAAGGAATAGAAATGTCTCCTATTGTATCCACTGTATTTCTTTCTCGTTTACTCAGCTGAACAAAAATACTAAAATCATCTCCATTATCCCTATACTTGGAAGCATCAAATCCATAATAATTTGACCTTAAAACCGAAGCGACACTAGCTACACTTACTCCCATTTGCGACGCCTTCTCCCTATCCACTTTAACCCAAATCTCAAACCGCGGCTTTTTGCGTGATATTCTTATATCTATCGCTCCACGTGTTTCTTTCATTATCCTTTTTATTTTCTCCGCCAATTCATTCGTTATTTTCATATCATGACCAAAAATTTCTACCTCAATTTTCTTTGCCCCTCCCATTAGCATCTGCTTAATTGGGGTTGTAGCAAAAATAGAAATCTTTTCAATACCCGGTATGCTTTCAGTCTTCTCGCGCAAAAGATTCGCGATCTCTAAAGCAGACCGATTTCTTTTTCCTTTCGATATCAATTTCACTCCTGATTGACCGATATTCGCGCCTTCATCCATACCCATGGCAACGCCAATGCCTTTTTTTGTCTCTCCAATAAACGAGTAATAATTATCTGTTTCCGGCACAAATTTTTTATAAAACCGCGCTATCTCTAAAGCCGCTTTCTCAGTCTCTTTAAGGCGGGCATTCTCTGACAAGGAAAAATTAACCCGAATATCGCCTGTATCTACTTCAGGAAAAAGATCTGAGCCGATAAACTTAATCAAAATTAAACTCGACACAAATACCATGATAAGAAATACCAGAATCTTTCTTTTGTGTAATAAAGCATACTCTAATATATTCTCATAAATTACCTCAACTCTCCCCAAAACACGTTCTCCCCATAAAAAAAACTTTGATGCCGTCTTGTTGCCTTGATTATGATTAAAGGCTTTTATCCAACGGGAAGATAACATCGGAGTTATTGTCAGCGCCACAAACAATGAACCCGCAAGTGTAATGCTTATAATAAAACCTAATTGTTTGAAAATAATTCCGGCAAGTCCGGTTACAAAGACAAGAGGAATCAGGACGGCAATCGTCGTTAAAGTCGATGCTGTAATGGCCGCGCCTACTTCGTTACTAGCAAAAACGGCGGCTTCTCTGGGTTTTTGCCCCGCGTCTATATGCCGGGTTATATTCTCTAAAACTACGACAGTATTGTCGACAACCATTCCAATGGCGATAGCAAGACTCATTAAAGAAATAATATTGATAGTAAATCCATTCGCATAAAGAAATATAAACGCGATAATAAGAGAAAAAGGAATGGTTAGGGCAACAATTAAACTCGCTAGTATTTTTCTGATAAAAAATAGTGTTATTAAAATAACTAATAGACCGGCAAGAGCTAAGGTTTGACTTAAATTACGAATAGAATGGAGAATAAATTCAGAGTTATCCATCGGTATGGCTATCTCAAAATCCGACGGCAAATCTGTCTTTTTCTTTTCCAGGAAATCCCTTACCGACCGACAAACCTCAACCGTGTTAACCCCCGATTGTTTTTGTATCAAAAGAACAAGCCCTTCTTTCTCATTCCCCCATGCCTTCATCAGTTGTTCCTCAAAAGAATCACTCACCTGGGCTACATCCTTAATATAAACAGGTTTGCCGTTAGAAATCCCGACAATAACCTCTCCGATCTCTTGAATAGAATCAAATTTCCCAGCCACTCTTATAAAATATTTTCTTCTGCCCATCTTAATGTCGCCAGAGGGCATGTCTATATTTTCTCGTTTGAGAGCACCAATAATTACCTGAGGGTTCAGATTATATGCCTCTAATTTCTGCCAATCAAATTGAATATTGATCTGGCGCCTTAGCCCTCCGTAAATCATGATGGCTCCCACTCCATTAATTCGTTTTAAGGTATCGCAGATTTGCTTATCAACAATATGAAAAAGCTGCTTTCTGCTTTCTGAAGCATTAATCGTAATTGCCATTACAGGCGCGGTGGCAGAGGAAAACTTATAAAGCATCGGCTCTTCTGCTGAGGGAGCATGTTCGTGAATATCGGGCTTGGCTAAATCAACCTTATCTCTTATATCATTAGACGCTACGTCAAGATTTGTTCCCCATTGGAATTGACAAGTCACCATAGAAAGGTTGTCTTTAGAAAGCGACCTCAATTTATCTAAATTATTTACAGTACTTAACTGATCTTCTAAATATTTAGTGATATCATTCTCAACATCCGCGGCTGATGCCCCTGGATAAGGAACCAAAACGCTTATAGCAGGAGGTTCAATTTCGGGCAAAAAGTCTATGCCTAATTTTGATAAAGAAATTGTTCCAAATAAAAATATTGCGGCAAAGACCATTATTACGGTCAAAGGCCTTCTAACGGCAAAATTAGGTAAGTTCATAATTATTTTCCCAAACTTTCAATTTTTTTAATTTCTACTGCCGAGCCTGGTTTCAAAATACCTTGGCCAATGACAACAACTAAATCGCCTCGTTTTAATCCTTTTGTTATCTCTTGTTGGTTATTTTTCTGTATTCCTAACTCAATAAATACCTTTTTGGCTTCATTTCCCTGAATAGTAAAACAATAATACACCCCTGTCCCCGGCAATCGCAAGATCGCATCCCTTGGGGCAACAAGAGTTCTATGTTCACCTGCAAATAAGGTTATCCGGGCAAACATCCCCGGCACAAGAAGATGTTCTGGATTAGGAATAGTTATTTCCGCGGTTGCCGTGCGAGTATTAGGATCAACAAGAACACTTAATTTAGAAAGTTTGCCTGTGAATTCTTTATCCAAATAAGCATCCAGCGCGATTTTTGCAGACTGCCCCACCTTTACTTTGGGATAATCAACCTCTGTTACCTCAATCTTAATTTTCACTTCATCCATATTTGCAACAACAGCGATGGGTACCTGTGAACTCACACTATCTCCTTGATCAAGATAAGTCTTTGCCACAACCCCAGAGATAGAAGCTTCCACTGGCGCAGGCTCAAATTTAAAGCCGGTAACATCTCTGTCAATTAAGGCAATAACATCTTTCTTTTCTACGCGCGTTCCCTCTTTAACTTTATATTCAATCAATTTCCCGGTAACCTTAGAGTAAACCTGAACCTGATCTTTGCCCTTGATATCTCCTGTAAACTGAAGTGTTTTCTGTAATTCCTTTTCTTGGATAATAACCACCTCTACGGGAATAACAGTTTCTTTTACCTTAGTGGTTTTTCTGTCACAACTTCTTATGAATAACAGAAAACAGACAATAGAAAACAGAAGTAAAACAAAAAATTGTTTTTTCCGGTCTTTAATCCAATCTCTAACTTCTAATTTCTGATTTCTAATATCCATTTAATTCTCTCCTTTTCCCACAACATAACTTAATTCAGCCTTAGTTACGATAAAATCATATAGGCTCTGGGCATAATTAACCTTAGCCGTTGATAAAGCAACCTGGGCATCTAATAAATCTATTTGCGAAGCTTGCCCTAAAGCATACCTTTGCCTTATGATTTGATGAGCCTCTTTTGCTCTGGTTACATTTTCTTCTTGGGATTCAACAGTACTTTTAGCCGCTTTTAAATTTAAAACTGTGTTTTCTACCTCAATTTTTACATTATCGATCAATTTATCCTTTAGGATACGAACCTTTCTTTCTTTGGCTTTTGCTTCCTTCACTTTTGAGTGAGTCAAAAAACCATCAAAGAGGGGAATGTTTACTGTGATACCCGCTATCCAGTAATCATCGTATTTTTCTCTACCTACCGAAAATGATTCCTTTTGGTTGGCATAATCGGTAAAATTAAGATTTAGTTGCGGCAGGTATCCGGCAAAAGCAACTCTTACCTGTGCTTTAGCGGCCTTCTCCTGTAAAGCGATTTCTTTTAATGCCGGTCTTTTCTCTAAGGCAAGATTCACCTCTCTGTTTAAATCAACCTCCTCCTCCGGAGCATAATTAAACTCTCCTTTTACTTCAATTTCCTTAGCAGGATCACTTCCTAATAGAACTTTTAGAAAAT
>DAOWIN010000062.1 GCA_030640885.1 Candidatus Omnitrophota bacterium | reverse complement strand
CTTTTCTTTTGGCTTTATCTGTAATTTTCATCCCAATAGACCTCCTTTCTCTCGACTTTTTTAAGCGGACTGACCCGTCCGTCCTTATAAATATATTCTATATTTTGGTTCTTGTCAAGCGAATTCTATTAGAGTTAATTGAAGTTTATGGGGTTAATGGGGTTAATGGGGTTAATGGGGTTAATGGGGTTAATGGGGTTTATTGAGTTAAACCCAACGAACCCAACGAACCCAACAAACCCAGTGAAACCAACGAACTCTATAAACCCAAAAAACCCTTTATGGAATTATGAAAATAACAAAGGAAGGGTTCTATAAAGCGGCATTGATAATAAAGGTAGGATATTTAATATAAAAATGGTAGGTTAGAAACAAATTTTATTTAAGATGCTCAACTTTGGCAAAAATTCCTTTTGCTTATATTCTTTTGGAAAATTTGCCAAAGTTTAGTGATATTTAAAATCAACCTTCTAAAATCGCCTCTGCTTCCTCGCGGTACGCTTTCATTACATAAGGAATGCCAGAAATTTTTGCCGCTTCTTCGGTTAAAGCCATAACATCTTTGCGTGAGATTGTGTTTAGACGAAAATTTCTACTCCCAGCCATAAGCTGCTGCAAGCCAACCTTAATCTTTTGGGAAAAAGAATATATGCCTATCGCCCCCAAAGGAATATTCTCCATCTCCTTGCCATACTTATCAACCAATTCTTCATAGCAAACAAATATTTCCTGAGGGGTACTACCAAAAGCAGAAACACTCCTGGGCAGATCATTTGATTTAATCCAACCGTCTATGTTTTTGCCAACCATTCCGGGAATCATAAGCGCCCTTCCCATACAAACCGCTTTTGCATAGGGAGCTCCC
Source organism: Candidatus Omnitrophota bacterium (assembly GCA_030640885.1). Lineage (GTDB taxonomy): Bacteria > Omnitrophota > 4484-213 > 4484-213 > 4484-213 > DAOWIN01. The sequence goes on along the minus strand of DAOWIN010000062.1, from coordinate 14,586 downwards.
ATAGACAATACTTTAAAAATATGGTCTTCGCTGGAAAAACCGCCGGCTATTGCTATATCCGGCACGCGCATTCCCTTTTTGGTTAATTTCTCGCAGAACTCATAAGCTAAAGCCTGCAGGTAAAAAGTGGGAATCCCCCATTCCTCCATCATCCGCCAAGGGCTCATCCCTGTGCCTCCCGGAGCGCCATCTATAGTAAGCAAATCTATTTTGGCTAAGGAAGCATATTTTATAGCCATAGCCAATTCACGCATAGAATAAGCGCCCGTTTTTAAGGTTATGCGTTTAAAGCCTAAATCCCTCAAGCGTTTTACCTCGGCTAAAAACGACTCTTCGGAAACAAATCCTAAGCGGGAGTGTCTTTCAAACTCCTTAATCGCCCCGTCTTTGAAAGCCTCTTGAATGGCATGAACCGTAGGATCGGGGGTTACGATATATCCCCGTTTCTTGAGTTCAAGGGCTCTTTCTAATTTCTTAACCTTGATCTCCCCACCTATACACTTAGCCCCTTGCCCCCATTTTAGCTCAATGGTTTCCAAATTATGCTTCTTCCTTAAATATTCGGCTACGCCTAAACGGGTATCTTCTACATTCATCTGCACCAGAATTTCGCCATAACCGCTATGAAATCTTTTGTATAATTCAATGCGTCTATCCATATCCGGAGCCTTTACTACTTTGCCTTGTGGATTGCGCTCAAGCTGCGGATCAATGCCGCAGACATTCTCGCCGCAAACAATAGTAACTCCGGAAATAGCCGCTCCAATTGCAAAATGCTCCCAATTTTTACGAGCAATCTCGGTTGAACCCAATGCCCCGGTAAAAATGGGAACCTTCATTTTTACTTTAATATCCCAACCATATTCGGTTTCCGTATCAACACTGGGAAAGGTTGCTGTATCCGGACCTGCTTCAACTCCCTCGGGCAAACCCTTAGCGCCCAAAGCATACCCCTGAATGTTTAAATGGGAATAATCTACGGGATAATCCTTATCTCCTCCCGCAGTTACATCTCCAAAAGGACCAGGATAAATAACCTCTCGGCCTCTAAAAGAGGCTTTAAAAACCTCACAATTCCCCCGACAGCCATCAATACATCTTGAACAAAGTCCCGAACCGGGAACCACACTCTTTGACCGATTAAATGTCTGGGTCGCTTCATCAGCATTTGGTCTCTGTAAATTCATTTTTTCCTCCTGCTATCCGCCTGAGGCGGATAACTGATTATTTACCCCGTTAGAAATCCTGTCAGAAAAAATTTAGGAAAATTTTTTCCAATGGTTAATCCGAAAACCCGTATTTTATTTAAGATACTTATTAATATGATAAGCTGCAGTTTTCCCCTCAGAGATTGCCCAGGTAATAAGTGATTGCCCTCGTCTCATATCGCCGGCGGAAAATATTCCTTTCTTTGAGGTCATATATCTACCATCTGTTTGGACATTGCCTTGTTCACTCAATTCTATCCCAAGGTCTGATAATAACCCCTGCCGCTCGGGATAAATAAAACCTACGGCAAGGATTACCAAATCTGCCTCAATCTCAAATTCACTATGAGGAATCTCTTTCATCAGTGGGCGACCCTTTTCGGCATTAGACAAAAATTCCACCTTTACGCAGGAAATCTTCCTCACCTGCCCGTTTTCTCCGATAAATCTTTTTGTCAAAATTGACCATTGACGCTCTCCACCCTCTTCATGAGATGTTGAAGTTTTTAATACTGTAGGGGACATAGGCCAAAGGCAATCTTCGCTTCGATATTCGGGCGGTTTAGAAAGAAGCTCTATTTGAAGAACACGATTTGCTCCCTGCCTGTGAGCAGTACCCATGCAATCTGAACCCGTATCCCCTCCGCCGATAACCACTACCCGCTTGTTTTTGGCATCAATAATCTCATTTTGATGAATAGCCCGGCCCAGAACCTTTTTATTGCTTTGGACTAGATAATCCATCGCAAAATGTATCTTTTTTAAATTCCTGCCATCAATGTTTAAATCGCGAGGCACACGGCTACCTCCGCTAAGACAAACTGCATCAAATTTATTTAAGAGTTGATCGGCAGATAAATCCTTTCCCACATTGACATTGCGGGCAAATTCAATCCCTTCTTCCTCTAAAATTTTAAGCCGCCTATCAATAACCCATTTCTCTAATTTAAAGTCGGGAATCCCATAACGCAAAATTCCCCCAATTTTGTTATCTTTTTCAAAAACAAGAACCTTGTGCCCTACTTTATTAAGCTGAATTGCACAGGAAAGCCCTGCCGGACCTGAGCCAACAACAGCTATGCGTTTTCCGCTTCGTTTTTTAGGCGGATTGGGCTTAACCAATCCATTTTCAAATGCATACTCAATAATTGCCAATTCATTTTCTCTTATAGTTACCGGATCATCGCTTATGCCTAAAACACAGCTATGCTCGCAGGGAGCAGGACAAAGACGACCAGTAATTTCGGCAAGACTATTAGTAGCCGTAAGCAATTCATAAGCCTTTTTCCAATGACTATGGAAGACTAAATCATTCCACTCGGGAATATAATTTCCTATAGGACAAGCCCAGTGGCAAAAAGGAACGCCGCAATCCATACAGCGGGAGGCTTGCTCTTGAGAATGCTCATTGCTACGCAGAGTTGTTACCTCTTGGAAATCTTTGAGCCGCTCCTGCACCGGCCTGTATTTAAGTTTTTGCCGCTTAACCTTTAAAAATCCTTTGGGGTCACCCATATTATAAACTCCAAAAATTCCAAATTCCAAGCACCATCCGCCTCAGGCGGATGTTATTTGTGATTTAGCGTATCCGTTCTACCCATCTGACACCTCCATCAAATCCAACTTTCTCTCTATCTCTTTAGCCCCCTCTAAAATACGTTTATATTCCATAGGCATAACTTTGACAAATCTTTCCATTTTATGGCTAAAATCATCAAGAATATTTTTTGCCAAAGGGCTCTGGGTATATCTATAATGATTACGAACTAAATTATGAATAGTTGCCTCGTCCTCACCCGATAATTTCTCCAATTCCACCATATTCATATTGCATCTATCTTGAAAATTGTTATCTTTATCATAAACATAGGCAATACCACCGGACATCCCGGCGGCAAAATTCCTGCCAGTTTTGCCTAAAATAACAACTCTCCCGCCAGTCATATACTCACAACCATGGTCACCCACACCTTCAACTACAGCATAAAGACCAGAATTTCGTATGCAAAACCTTTCTCCGGCAACACCCCGAATATAAGCCTCTCCCGATATTGCTCCATAAAAGGTTGTATTGCCGATAAGAATATTCGTCTCCGCCTTATAATCGCTTAATTTAAAAGGATAGATAATTATTTTTCCCCCAGAGATACCTTTACCGACATAATCGTTTGCTAAACCCTCAAGTTCAAAACTAATTCCTTTTGCCAGCCATGCCCCAAAACTCTGTCCGGCAACACCTTTGAATTTACAGCAAATCGTATCTTCGGCGAGAGCCGTTTCTCCATATCTCTTGCAAACCTCGCCGCTCAGCATAGCGCCGGTTGTTCTATGCACATTTTCAATCCCCAATTCTATTTTTACCGCTTGAGCCTTTTCTAACGCTGGTTTTGCGAATTCAATAAGCTTATGGTCCAAAACAGCGTCAATGCCGTGATTTTGCTTAATTGTGCAGTGAGTACTGATGCTTTTGGCAACTTTGGGTTTATACAAAATTTTTGTGCAATCTATCCCTTTCGCCTTGCGAGGAATGATCCCCTCATTTAGCTCTAAAAGTTCTGTCCTACCAATCATTTTATCCAGCTTTTTAATTCCTAAACCTGCCATAATCTCGCGTAATTCCTGAGCAACAAAATGAAAATAATCAACAACATATTCGGGTTTGCCCCTAAATCTCCTCTGCAAAATCTCATCTTGGGTAGCAATACCTATCGAACAGGTATTAAGATGGCAGTGTCTCAGCATAACGCATCCGCAAACAATTAACGCCGATGTGCAAAAACCATATTCTTCCGCTCCCAGGAGAGCGGCAATCGCCACATCTCTACCGGTGCGCATCTGCCCATCGGTTTGTAGACGCACCCTGCTCCTCAAATCATTTAACACCAATGTCTGATGGGTTTCAGAAAGACCTAATTCCCAAGGCAATCCGCAATGCCTAATAGAACTCTTCGGAGAAGCACCGGTTCCACCATCACCGCCGGAAATCAAAATCATATCTGCATGCCCCTTTACTACACCTGCGGCAATGGTTCCTACGCCAATTTCAGATACCAATTTTACGCTTATACGAGCATTGGGATTTGTATTCTTTAAATCAAAAATCAACTGAGCTAAATCCTCAATTGAATAAATATCATGATGGGGCGGGGGAGAAATCAGGGTTACCCCCGGGGTTGTATAACGGGTTTTAGCAATTATTTCGCTTACCTTGTGCCCGGGGAGTTGCCCTCCCTCGCCCGGTTTCGCACCTTGAGCAATCTTTATTTGCAATTCATCGGCATTAATAAGATAATTTGTAGCAACGCCAAATCTACCTGAAGCAACCTGTTTTATCGCACTGCGAGCAGAATCGCCATTCGGGAAAGGAATAAACCGCGATGGGTCTTCTCCGCCCTCGCCAGTATTGGATTTAGCTCCCATTCTATTCATCGCAATAGCCAAAGTTTCATGGGCAACACGGCTTATTGAACCAAAACTCATTGCCCCAGTTACAAAACGTTTGGCAATCTCTTTGACAGGCTCAACCTCATCAATAGAAATTCCTGCCTGTTCTTGCTTAATTTTAAGCAAACCGCGCAAAGTGGTTGGGTTTTCCGATTGCTCGTTTATAAGAGAGGCAAATCTCTTGTATCCTTTGTAATCCTTTTTCCTTACTGCATTTTGGAGAGTAGCAATAGTCTCTGGATTCCAGAGGTGAAATTCACCATCTTTTTTCCAACGGTAGATTCCTCCACTGCTTAAATAAGGAGATTGTGCTCCCTGCTCAGAATAGGCTTGTTTGTGGTTTGAAATTGTTTCTTCGCTAATTTCTCTAAAACCAACACCGCCAATACGCGATACCGTTCCCACAAAACATCTGTCCACAACTTGCTCGCCCAACCCCAAAGCCTCAAAAATCTGCGCCCCGCGGTAACTTCGCAGGGTTGATATTCCCATCTTAGAAAGAATCTTTAAGATACCTTTATTCACAGCCTGCTTATAATTTTTAAGCGCAGTTTCAAAATCCAAACTTAACTCACCTTGGTTGATTAGATGCCGTAGTGTTTCATAAGCTAAATAGGGATTGATACAGTCTGCCCCATAGCCAAATAAAAGGGCAAAGTGATGCACCTCTCTTGGCTCGCCGCTTTCTAAAATAATACCAATTTGAGTGCGCAGTGCCTTTTTTATTAAGTGATGGTGAACCGCACCTATAGCCAAAAGGGCTGGAAGAGCCGCATAATCTTTATTAACCCCGCGGTCGCTCAAAACAATAAAGGTGTAAGATTGCTTTATTGCGAAAACGGCTTCCCGACATATCTTATTTAGGGTATTAGCAAAGTCTTTCTTATCAGATACATTAAAGAGAATAGAAATTGTTTTTGTTTTGAACTCTTTTGTATGAATATCGCGAATTTTGGCTAAATGTTCGTTAGTTAGAATTGGTTCTTTTACCCTTAATCGATGGCAATGAGAGGGGGTTTGCTCCAAAATATTCTTCTCTGGACCAATATAGGTCTCAAGGCTCATTACCAATTCCTCTCTTATAGGATCAATAGCCGGGTTGGTAACCTGAGCAAATAATTGTTTAAAGTAGTTGTAAAGAAGCTGGGGATTCTTAGACAAAACTGCGAGAGGGCTATCGTTTCCCATCGAACCTATAGGCTCATGCCCATTCTCTGCCATAGGTTTAATAATAAGCCTCAGGTCCTCCCGAGTATAACCAAATACCTTTAAAAAGGTCAGAATGTCTTGCGAATCTCTTGCTGTGTTTTTGGATTCGGGCAGTTGAGTCAATTCGACTATGTGTTTTTTAATCCAATCTCCATAGTCGCATTGCATTGACACTGTTTCTTTTACTTCATCATCGTCCACAATTTTCCCTTTTTCAGTATCAATAAAAAATGTTTTCCCCGGTTCAAGCCTCCCTGAAATAAGAATATCCTCTGGTTCAATATTCAACACCCCAACTTCTGACGCCATAACCACTAATCCCTTTTTGGTTACAATATAGCGGGCAGGCCGTAGACCATTCCTGTCTAAAACTGCCCCTATGCTTTTCCCATCAGTAAAGGCGATTGCCGCCGGACCATCCCAGGGTTCCATAAAACAGGCATGGAATTTATAAAAATCCTTCAGCTTCTCAGACATTATCTTATTGCCTTCCCAAGCCCCGGGGATAAGGAGCATCATTGCCTCAGGAAGAGACTTACCAACCAAAACAAGTAGTTCAAAGACATTATCAATAGTTGCCGAATCACTCCCCCCGGGAATAATTACGGGTTTAATTTTCTCAATATCTTTGCCAAAAACAGTGCTTTTAAGCAATCCCTCTCTTGCCCGCATCCAATTGATGTTTCCCCTCAAGGTATTAATCTCGCCATTGTGGGCTAAAAAACGAAAGGGCTGGGCTAAATCCCATGCAGGAAAGGTGTTAGTGCTATAGCGGGAATGAACAAGACAAAGGGCACTACTTATGCTTTCATCTTCGAGATCAAGGAAAAAATCTTCTAATTGTTCAGGCATAAGCAACCCTTTATAAGAAAGGGTACGCGATGAAATGTTGGTAATGTAAAAAAATGTCTTTTGTTTTAGGTTTGATAGGCGTATAACATTTTCTATTTGCTTACGGATAATATAAAGTTTTCTTTCAAAATTTAATTGTTCTTCTGATGCGGATTCACCTTTGGTGAAAAACGCTTTATTTTTGGCAATAAAAACCTGTTCGATTATTGGTTCGCTTTGACAAGCGGCTTTGCCTATATTTGAATTGTCTATTGGAACTCGCCGCCAGCCTAAAAGAACCTGCCCCTCCTGTTTAATAATTTTTGCAAAAGCATCCTTGCAAAAGGAGCGCTCCTGAGAATCAGAGGGCAAAAAAATTAACCCTGCCCCGTATTCTCCATAAGACGGCAAATCAATCCTGCTTTCTGGACAAACCTTAACAAAAAACTGATGCGGAATCTGAATCAAAATTCCCGCTCCATCACCGGTTTTGGGGTCAGAACCGGTCGCTCCGCGGTGCGCCAAACGCCGCAAAACCTCCAGCCCTTGCCTAATAATAGCATAGGATTTTCCACCTTTGATATTACAAACAAATCCTACACCGCAAGAACTATGCTCAAATTGCGGGTCATAAAGTCCCTGCTTCCGGGGAAAATGCAAGTCTCTCATTAGCATATTTGTTCAAAAAAAACATCTCTGTTTTATTGTCCAACCTCTCAAAACATCTTCAATATAAAATCTCTCGCTAATTGTCTGTAATAATCTGAAAATAAGCCTTATCAGCGTTGATTTTAGCATTTTTGCGCTGTTCTGTCAAACAATAGAACAAAGGCTAAAAAGAAAAATACCCCCCCCGATGTTATATCAGGGAGGGCATTTTGGGTATTATTAAGGGTTGTAAAACCCCTGTCTTTTTGTTAAATGTTCGTATCCCACTTTTTAAAGTATAGGAAGCAAATTATCCAATTCGTATTTTGTAAGTTGAATTCGATAGTCCTCCCATTCTTTTTTCTTTAATTCAATAAATCTGCTAAAGACATGCTCTCCTAATGCCTTTTTAATAAGCTCGCTCTTCTCGGCAATAAGCACTGCTTCGCCTAAACTGTCCGGCAATGATTCTATGTTAGATTCCTTCCTCTCGCTGGCAGATAAATGATATAAATTTTTTTCCATTGGCTGGGGCAAATCATAGCTTTTTTCTATTCCTTCCAAACCAGCGTTGAGCATCACCGCAAAGGTAAGATAAGGATTGCAAGCTGGGTCAGGACATCTGAGCTCGGCACGGGTAGCATCCTCTTTGCCTGGATGATAAACTGGAACACGAATCAGGGCTGAGCGGTTTCTTCTTGACCAAGCAATATACACCGGAGCCTCATATCCAGGGACAAGCCGTTTATAAGAATTTACCCACTGGGCAAAAACAGCGCTCATCTCGCGGGCATGTTTCAGCTGCCCGGAAATAAATTTTTTAGATACATCCGACAAACAATGTTCATCTTCTCGAGAAAAAAATGTATTTTGCTCACCCTTGAAAAGCGATTGATGCACATGCATACCGGTTCCATTCTCTCCGAACAAAGGCTTAGGCATAAATGTAGCATAAACCCCATACTTCTGGGCGATTTCTTTAACTACAACCCGATAAGTAATTACATTATCAGCCATTTCCAAGGCACTGGCATAACGCATATCAATTTCATGCTGGCTAGGGCCTACTTCATGATGCGAATATTCTACCCGAATGCCCATAGCTTCAAGCGAAAAAATGGTATCGCGACGCAGGTCGCTGGCAACATCTAAGGTAGTCAGGTCAAAATATCCGCCTTTATCTAATATTTCTGTGCTTGAAGTGTCATTTTTGAAATAATAATACTCTAATTCAGGCCCAAGATAATAATGCTCAAAGCCTGCTTCTTTCATCCGTTCTAAGGCTCTTTTCAACACATAGCGGGGATCTCCTTCGTAGGGCTTGCGTTCCGGAGTAAGAATATCGCAGATCATCCGCCCAACCTTTTTTTCCTGAGGCCTCCAAGGCAAAATCTGAAAAGTATTTGGGTCAGGCATAGCGATCATATCGCTTTCCTCAATATCCTGATAACCGGTAATTGACGAACCATCAAACCCCATACCGTTTTCCAACGCTCCTTTTAACTCACCATCGGTAATTGAAAAACTCTTAACCTGTCCCAAAATATCGGTGAACCACAGGCGAATAAACTTTACATCCTGTTCTTTAACAATTTCTAAAATTTGCTCTTTACTTTTTTGTGTCATTTTAATCCTCCTTAAAAATTATAAATAAAATTAACAGATAACATTACTCTTCAACTTTGGCAAATTCCTCAAAATCACATAGTAGGAGAGAATTTTTGCGTTTTGAGCGAACATCAAATTTAGCACATAGCGTTTAGCGGATAGTAAAGAATAAAAACCTTGGAATTTATAGTCTTCTTCTCTTTCTATACGCTATACGCTAACCGCTATTATTAGCGTTAAGAAAAAAGTAGAGAGCAAGAAATGTAAAAATTCTCGTGTGTTAGGATTTTTGCCAAAGTTGAGTAATTAATTTTGTTTTATTATACCCCACCTCCTTTAATTAATCAAGCAAAAATTACTTTTGCGCTCTAACTGCGGTAATGATAATAGCATCAATAATATCTTTAACACTACAGCCGCGAGAAAGGTCGCTAACAGACTGAACGGTTCCCTGGATAATAGGACCAACTGCCTTCGCTTTTGCCAAACGTTGAACCAATTTATAGGCTATATTACCTGCTTCAAGATTAGGAAATATCAGAATATTAGCATCTCCTTTGATAATGCTATTAAGACCTTTTCTTCGAGCAACCTCAGGAATAATAGCGCTGTCAGCTTGAAGCTCACCATCAATGAGCAATTGCGGCTCTCTTTCTCTTACTAATTTTACTGCTTCTCTTATTTTATCTATTTTTGGATTGGCAGAACTCCCCTTTGTTGAAAAACTAAGCATAGCAACCCGCGGTTCAAGTCCAATAAGTTTTTTACATAAGCTTACAGAAGAAATAGCAATATCGGCAAGCTGATTTTCCGTTGGTTCAGGGACAACTGCGCAATCGGCAAAGATAAAAACACCGTCCTCCCCATATAAACACTCAGGAACTATAACAATAAAACTGCTGGATATCGTGCTAATACCTTTTTCTTTTTCAAAACAATGGATAACCGCTCTGATTACATCTCCGCTAACAGACTTGGCTCCGGCAACAAAACCATCCGCATCTCCTTTTCTTACCATCATAGCGGCTAAATAAGAAAGGTTGTTTTTAAAGATGTTTCTTGCTTGTTCAATGCTCATCCCTTTTGAACTGTGTAGATCTAAATAATATTCAAGATATTCGTTTAAATTTCCCAAAGCCCGATAATCTATTATTTTGATATTTTCTAATGATATTGACTCTCTGCCTGCTTTAACTTTAATATCCTTCTCGTTTCCCAAGAGAATTATTTTGGCAATTTTCTCATTAACAACCCATCTCGCCGCTTTTAGAACACGGCTTGAATCTCCTTCAGGCAGAACAATAGTCTTTACATCCTCTTTTGCCTGATTATATAATTTTTTAAATAAATTCATCGGGAAAACCAACTTTTCGCATTCAAAACAGAAGTTTTGCGTTTTAAGCGAACATCAAATTTAGCACATAGCACATAGCGTTTAGCGGATAGTAAAGAATAAAAACCTTGGAATTTATAATTTCTTATCTTTCTATACGCTATACGCTATTATTAGCGTTAAGAAAAAAGTAGAGAGCAAAAAATGCAAAACTTCTGTTTTGATTTTATATCACCCCATAGAACCCATAGTAGCAAAGCTAAAAATTTGATTAAAATGAATTTTAGGTAATTTGCCTTTGCACATAAACATTGTAGAATCAATAATTTTAAACTTATATTTCATTAATATTCTTTCCGCTTTCTTATTCATTGAGGGAACATCTAAGAATATTTTACTTTCCGATTTCAGGTTAGACAGAGCAGAAACAAATAGTCTTTCAGATGCATCTTCGTTTCCATCTTCTAACTCCCATGGCCCAATACTGATAATATCTCCTATCTTACCGTACATTAAAAATCCAGAGGGTTCAGAATATGAGTAAGAATGACGCAAAGATGAAAGCTGAGAGATTAAAGAAAACCTCTCATCTCTCCATAAAAAGGTGTCTAATCCAACAAATCTTAAAATGTCAGGAATAACTTCTGGCAAATTCCCCATATTATTTATAGATTTTGTTACCTCACCCTGCCAACGATTTACCACTGCAACATTCCTAAACCCAAATTTTTCATACAATTTTTTTGCTTCATAAGCAGCATTTAAATAAATCTGCCTTTTCTTTTTCTTATCTAAATATTCGACTGCCTGCGATAAAAGTTTTTTGCCGATGCCCCTTCCGCGGTATTCTTTAGAAACAATAAAGTTACCTATCCAGGCGCTTCGGGCATGGAGAAAAGTCATAATAGAACCAATAACTTTATTGCCCTTAACACAAACAAAGCAGCCAAAAGGATTTATTCCAAGAAAAGTTTGAAACTCAACTATGTCAGAAAGCCAACCTTCTTCAGATGCCATCTGTAAAATAGCTGGTGAATCTTCTTCGCTCATATATTTATACTCGATTTGCATTTCTATCTAAAACCCCTTTATATAAAGAATAAATCTCACTATCTGAAAGACAGCGTTTTAAAACAGTAGAGCTATACCTTACCTTTCTTAATATTTTGCCCGCTATATCATCATTTACCATTGTGCCTTTTTTCTCAAAAAAATCCCTAATTGCCGCCTTTCCCGAATGTTTACCGATCACCAGCTGATTTCTTTTCCCAATAACAGATGGTTCAAAGGACTCATAAGTTAGCGGTTTTTTTATTATTCCGTCTTGATGTATGCCGGATTCGTGTAAAAAGCAATTTTTTCCTATTATAGGTTTTCCTTGGGGAATTTCTCTCCCCGACGCCTTACTGACAAACCTTGATATTTCGGGTAGTCTTTTAACATCTATTTTTAGACCAATTTCGTAGATATACTTTAAAGCCATAACGATTTCCTCTAATGCCGCATTTCCAGCGCGTTCTCCAAGTCCATTTACAGTTGTATCTACAAAATTAGCTCCGGCAGAAATCCCGGCAAGCGCATTTGCTGTGGCAAGCCCGAAATCATTGTGGGTATGAACTTCTATATCGATTTCAACAGCTTGGCATATATGTCTGATCATATCAAACATTCTGAACGGTTCTAAAATACCCATAGTATCGCAAAACTTAAATCTATCCGCCCCTTCTTTTTTTATTGTTTTTATATATTCTAATAAAAAATCAAAGTCGGCTCTTGAGGCATCCTCAGCACTCACAATTAGATATAATTTATGCTTCTTGGCATAACCTATTGCTTTTTTAATCTGCTCTATTATCCATTTTCTTGTTTTATTCAGTTTGTATCTTATATGAATATCTGAAACAGGCAGGGAGATACTTATTGAATTAAGCCCGCAGTTAATAGATTCGTCTATATCTTTGTAAACCGCCCTGTTCCAGCCTATTATCCTTGCCTTCAAGTTTTTATTCAGAATCTTTTTTATCGCCTTTTTTTCAATATCCCCCATTGCCGGTATGCCTGCTTCTATTTCTTGTATACCCATATGGTCAAGTAAAATAGCTATCTTTACCTTCTCATCAGTTGTAAAAGCAACACCGGCAGTCTGTTCACCGTCTCTTAGCGTTGTGTCATTGATAATTATTTTTGATGGCATAATGAACAACCTTTCTCTAACTCAATTTGAGTCCTGTTATTTTTATCTCCTTGATGACAATCACAATATCCATTTTCCGCAACCATCCTGCAATCACTTTCTTTAAATATATTTTTGGGTGAATCTATCTGGACAATCTCACCGCTGCTTAATACAACGACTCTATCAGCTAATGCAAAAGCTTCCTCAAAACAATGAGTAACATATATAGTGGTAATTCCCAATTTCCTCTGGAGCTGCTGAATCTCTGTCCTCAAATATCTGGCAGTGTGAAAATCCAGACTGTTTAGTGGCTCATCAAAAAGCATAATTTCCGGAGACGGAGCAATGGCTCTCGCTAAGGCAACTCTCTGTTTTTCCCCACCGCTTAAATGTTTGGGAAAACGTTCGGCAAGATGTTCTATTTTCATTAATCTCAACAACTCATTTACTCTTAATTCCACCTTATTCTTAGATTCTCCTTGGATACGAAGCCCATAAGCTATATTTGCTCTTGTATTTAGGTGAGGAAATAAAGCCAAATTCTGAAAGAGATAGCTCACTTCTCTTTGATAAACCGGGTGTTTATCCACAGGAACGTCATCGAACAATACCGACCCCTCGTATTCTACGAGGCCTGCGATAACATTAAGCAAAGTAGTCTTTCCCACGCCTGTTGGCCCCCAGAGCACCAGAAACTCTCTGTTAGATATTTTTAGATTTATGTCATGACATATAAAATTGTTAATATTTTTTAATCTAATATTGGGCATATTGTCTCCATTTATGAGTCAGTTTATATTCCAGGTAGATAAAAAATCTTTCAAAGGTCCAGCACATTACTGCCAAAACTATCAAGCATACTATAATTATGTCTATGCGAAGCAAGCTTTCCGCCCTCATAAGCAAAGCCCCTATCCCGGTGGGGATAGCAACCATCTCAGCGGCAATTATTACCCTCCATGCCATCCCTGCTTCCAATCTCAAGCCCGTAAATATATTGGGCAATGCCAATGGTATAACCACTGTAGTTAAAACCTTCCATTCAGACGCCCCAAGACTTTGCGCGGCTTTAATAAAATCTCTGTTCACATTCTTAATACCGCTAACTGTGTTATAAAACACAGGGAAAAACGAGCATATAAATACAATCATAATCGGTAACATCTCGCCTATTCCAAACCAAAGCATTAAAATCGGCAGCCAGCCAAGAGCAGGGATAGGATAAAATAAACTAAGTATAGGATGGGCGATTTTATGTAAATTTTGTTCATACCCGAGCAAAATTCCCATTGTTATACCGGCTATGGAACCAAAGGAAAAACCAATCAAAACTCTTCTCAAACTGCTCAAAAAATTAGCTATTAATATCCCGTTAGCGGTTAAATGATAAAATTCCTGAATTACAACCGTAAAAGGAGGAAAAAAGAAATTTCCCGGGATAAGCCCCAACCGGGCAACAATCTCCCAGATTGATAAAAAAACTAATACAGGAATTAAACTATAAGCCCCGTTAGAAAGCTTGGGCGACTCGTTAAACCTCATCTTAGTCAAAAATGAATATTTGCCCTGTGGCTTGCCAGTGGGCATTTTTCTAACGGGGTAAACAGCTTTTATCTTTTTCATTCCAAAAACCTCAAATCAATAAAATCTTTCGCATTAAATGGTTCTTTTATGTATTCTAATTCAACACAAGTATCTATCGCCTTCTGAATTTCTTGTGGATCAATATCCGTAGTATTAACTAACCTTGTAGCCAAAGATTTTAATATCGGCAAAGGTGTAATTGCAAGCTTGGAAGCCACGCCTACAGCTTTGAACGGAAATATCTTTTCCCCGCTAATCTGCAATCCTTTGACAACAATCTCCGCAGCTTCTTGGGGATGTTCATTGATAAATCGCGTTGCCCGCTCAGTAACCTTTACCAATTTTTCAACTATATCAGGATGTTCTTTTAAGAGTTCTTCTCGGACAACCAAAACACTACCCTGCATATCAGGCCAGAGATCTTCGGCGGTTAAAAACACTTTAAGCCCTATTTCTTCTGCCATACTCGGAAATTGCTCACAGATAAAAGCAGCGTCCAATTGCCCCATTTTGAGTGCAAGAAGCAGTTTTGGCGGATTCATCCT
>DAOWIN010000162.1 GCA_030640885.1 Candidatus Omnitrophota bacterium | reverse complement strand
TTGAGTTCCCATCATGAGGATACGAGGCAACCCCATAACTCATGGTAATTTTATAGAAACTCTTTTTAAACAAGAAGGGTTGTTGAAAAGTATTATAGATACACTGGTGCAAAAGACCGGCAGCCTTTTCCGGCTCAGTATCGGGAAAAATTACAATAAACTCATCTCCTCCATAGCGGTAATAATAATTAGGGTCGCCGTAAAGAGTTAAACGCAAAATACCGGCGGCATATTTTAGAACCTCATCTCCAAAGAGATGGCCGAATTTATCATTATATTTTTTAAATTTATCTAAATCAATAAGGGCTATCGAAAAACTCTTCTTCTTGGCCTCAGCATCCTCAATGAGTTCTTTTAAGAAAGAGCCTAAAGCCTCTCTTAAAAAAAATCCTGTAAGGTGGTCCTTCTGAACTACTTCCGTCATCCTTCCTGTATTCCAATTATCTGTCTTCGGCGGCTTGCCTTCTCGGTTAAACCATAGAATAAATTTTTATCTTCTAATTCAGGGTTTTTCCCGTTTTTATATCTTACTCTTCCCTTAATCCTAATCTCTTCTTGAGGCTATTTCGGCAATTTTTAGTGATAATCTTTGTTAATTTTCCAGCATCAATTGTTGCCCAGACAAAACCGCACTCTGTACAGGCAGAAAAATCATTCTTCTTAACCTGAACATGTATACCAAATAAAGTGAAAGGCTTTAATTCTTTGGGCCTAAAAAATGCTTCGGGAGCAACATAATCAACCTGATTAAAAATCTTCCCCTTTACCACCTTCTCGCTATTGCATCGCTCACACTTCACTATTTTCCTCCTTATATTTATGAACTATAATTTTGTTTGAGAAACAACTTTATGTATAAACTTAAAATGTGGCGGCGAGTGGACTTGAACCACCGACAAAACGGGTATGAGCCGTTTGCTCTACCAGCCTGAGCTACACCGCCAATTTATCAATTTTTCACAAAGACTTTTTGTCCAAAGGCGTACAGCCTGTTCAATGAGGCTTGTGCTTTTAGAGCCGCAGGCGAATAAAAGCACTTAGCCGAATTAATCCGCCGAAGCTTTTCCGCCAAAGGCGGATCAGCCTCAGGCTGAAGCGTAGGCGGAAGCTACACCGCCAAAAAGTATCTAAATTATATCATTGTCCGTGGAAAAATCCAGTAATTATAAAACGGCAGATTCAAAATGATAATAGCAAATGTCTTATTTCTATTTATGGCCGTAAATGATAATAGGAAGGGAAAAGTGGGGGTGGGTCAGTCAGACCCTTTTTCCGTTCATAAAAGCACAAACCCTTGATCTTCTCGATGAGAGGAACAAGGGTTCGAATTGGTTGCAGTGGCGGGCGCGACTGCAACCAATTCGCACCTTATCCGAAATCAAGGCCACCATTGTCATTGAACCCACCCGACGAATCCCATTATACCAAACCATATCCAAAAAAGCTAAACAATTGCGCCTGCTAGGCCTATCCTACCAACAAATAGCCAAAAGCCTAAATATCGACAAAACAACAGCGCGAAAAGCCTGTAATTGCAAGGAGGTGTAAACTATGTTTTGGTTGTTCTACAATTATCACCCAAAATACCCTTACCAAAAGAAAATCTGGATCAAGGTCCGTTTTTTACACGAAACAGACAAGGCTATCTTGGTTTACTGCAATAACAGGGAAATTTGGATTCCTAAGTCGCGGGTATATAAGATAAGGTTAAAAAAGAGTGTTTTTGAAATTTACACTAAAGAAAGCTCGGTTGAGTAATTAAGTGCTGTGTCCCGAGAATTTCTTGAGGATAGACGGCTGCAATTGCCAAGGGAGGGTGCAAAACCGTTTATTTCTTCTTCCTTTTAACAACAGTTGATTTCTTTTTTCCTGCAAGAATTCGTCTTGCTTTTTGTTCTAGCTCAATAATTAAGTTTGGTTCTAACTTTGTCGGGCGAAAATCACCAGATTCCATTCTACTTTCCAATTCAGCCCCCATAGAATTATTGAGACGTATCTTTTTCAACATAATAACACTCCTCCTCTCGGCTATACAAATAAAAATTCCAAAAAGAATTCGTTAATCTTTTATTACGCGTAACTACCCTAAAAATACAGCTAGAAATTTTTTCTCTAAGGTATACACAGTCGTTATCTTTATCGGTTTCGATATTAAAATTAGCTTTGTTGAGAAGGATATTATAGAGAAGATTTGCACATTTGTCAATTTTCCTAACCACCAGAACTCCATTGGCAACGCCTGTAGCCAAATTGACCTGCAAAGCAAGAGGGTGACTCATCCTAAGAAGTTTTGCACGACTTTCGTAGAAAGACTTATCCGCTATGGCCATCAAATGACAAAAAACATAAAATTTTTTCTTGTTCTTTTT
>DAOWIN010000088.1 GCA_030640885.1 Candidatus Omnitrophota bacterium | reverse complement strand
GGTTTTACTTCAGATATATTTCGGAGAGGATTTAACGTTATACTCTTAGGAGAAAATCATCTCTCGTCAAGTTCAAACCGATTCGCCGCCGAGTCAATTGCAGTATTGACGAAGAAAGCAGGCTTAACCCATTTAGCGGTAGAATGGTTTGTTTCCGAAGAAAAGAAGTTAAGAAGATTTTTAGAAAGATGGTCGGAATCAGGCTTGGAGGATTTGCATAAGTTTTTATATAAGGAAGGATATTCCGTTCAAAAGCTCAGAGAAGATTTAGATGTGGGGCTATGGGTTCATATCGATATTTTTTATATACTAAAAGCAGCATTTGATAATAAAGTAAAGATAATTCCTTTTGTTCCAGAGGAAGGATGTAACGATTTTGAGAGTGCTGAAATTATTAAAAGAATATTTGATAAGAATCCAGAGGCAAAAGTAGTGGTATATACTGGAATGTTCCATGCAGCCATCCGTTGTTGGCTAAAGCATATACCCGAAATAAAAGTTTTAACACTTGCAACATCTTTAGGTGGGTTTTTAAGAAACAGGAAAAAAGTAAAGCCATATAGCATTTTTCAATATGATATGTCGTTAGAATGCGATCTTCCCAGCTTGTTTCATGCCTTAGAAGATGCTAACTTGACATTTGAAACATTTGCAATTGAGGAATTAGGCCAGGCACCATTTGGACAAGATTGCGCTTGTGAATACTTTAGAAAATTTATTTCAGGCGGTGAGCGAGAGAGTTTATTGCAGATTCAAAATATGGCTGATGCCATTATAGTTCATTGCGTTGACTTCTCTTTGCCCGATTTACCGCAAGGTCTGGAACAAACAAAGACCGAATATGAAAGCCTTGTTAGAACGACTACGTCATTGGATGAGCTCGGTAGAATCAGAAGAAGAATGGCCTTGATTTTTCACCCCGATCGTCATCCTGGCCAAGAGCCTGTGGTTGAAGAGATATTCAAAGGGTTAGATGATCTAATTACAACCCAAAGAAAACATATTAAAGGTAATCCTTTAAGAGCCGATGGCAGAGGTTTGTCTCTGCGCTGGCTGGATGAACTACTTATTGAGCTCGAATTAGCCATTAACTCCATACCCCCTGAATTGAGAATGGATATTTTGAATAACATGATTACGGTTTTAGAACATCCTTCGGCTGTGCAAATTTTTAAATCCCCAGCCCTTAAGACATGGGGTGTTTCATTGTGGAGAGGTAAGCAGGGCAGAGAGGAATTTTATGAACACACTATGCAGCCGTCTTTTATGTACGCTTATCGGATTGCCGAGGCATTCAAAAAAGCATCATTTAGGCAGGAGCATATCGAGTGGTCTAACGAAGTGGTAGGTGTCATTTTCAACGAAGCTGCTATTGGCGATCCGAAACCGCCGGCCTTAGTCTATTCTTACTTGATAGTAAACATGGGATTGCACTTTTGGTGGGCAAAAGATAAGAATAACCCCGAAGATCTTAAAAACTTCGCAGCTATTATTCGAAAACAGTTACTAATTGCATTGGAAAAGCTAAGAGAGATTAGGATGTTACCTCAATTAGGGGGAGAAGCTAAGAGTGCAAATATGGATCCTTTTGGCGATACAAATGTCCCCGCTGCTGGCTCGGCGAAAACCGAATCCAACAGCTCGATGGCAGATAACTTCAGAGCCAAATTAGACAGTCCTAAATTTGTGACTACTTTTGAATTGACCCCTCCGCGAAATGAAGCTGGAGAAGAGTTATTTGATAAGAACTTTTTAATTTGCAAGGAGCTCTTTGAAAAAGGATTAATTAATTGCGTAACGGTTACCGATAATCCGGGAGGGATATATCGTAATATGGATAGCTTAGATGTTGTTCGAAGGTTAGCTGAAGCTGGGATAGAGACAATTGTTCATGTGGTTGCGCGGGGGCGGACTCTTAGGGCGGTTAAAGAGCGAATTCTTGAAATAGAGAGGATTACAAAGGGGTGTAGTAATGTTTTGTTTATGACCGGGGATTATCCGAAGGACAAGGAAGATGTGTTATTTCCTACTGATTCTATTCAAAATTCTATGCTTGCCCAAGAATTAAATGCCAAAGGCCATGATATATTTCCCGGTGGTGTAATCAATGCCGCAGTAACAGGAGGCAGGAAAGAACCCGATGGAAAGACCCGGGCAATGAAGTTTGCCAAGAAAATTGGAGCTGGTGCTGAATATTTTATTACGCAAATTGTATTTGATGTGGAGGAGCTTAAAAGATGGCTGGATGGCCTTGATGAAATACTTAAAGAGCGACAGTTAGAATGTCCGCCTATATTAGCCGGGCTTTATCTTATAACCACAATAGAGGGGCTTGAGAGAGTGGAGAATTTGCCGGGTGTTTCTGTGCCTGATGAGATATCCGGCGCGCTTAGACAAGCTTATAAGGAAGGCGGCGATAAGGCAGTTAAGAAGCAGGGTGAGAAGATATTTACTGAAATTATAAGGCGGTTGAAAGATGAAAAAATTAATAATATTTATGGTATCCACGTTTGCGCCAGAGCAAGTAGAGTTAAAAATGCAGCTGAATTGATAAGGGAAATAAGCAGTCAAGGGATAGAAGAGAAGAGCCCGGAAGAGAAACCAGCAAAGTCTGAGAGGGTAGAATATAAAATGATTTATAAAAGCGCTGGCCGGGCAAAGAAAAAGTTTTGGTACTGGGTTGGGGCAAGTATTGAAAAAATTAAGCCCTTATACGCGCTTATATTTTATGTTGAATGGGCAATAAAGAAACCTCTGTTTGGATGCGAAATGTGTGGGAAATGCGTTCTTAGTAAGACCGCATTAATCTGTCCTATGGCCGGATGCTCGAAAGCAATGCGCAACGGCCCGTGCGGGGGACAGGATAA
Source organism: Candidatus Omnitrophota bacterium (assembly GCA_030640885.1). Classification (GTDB taxonomy): domain Bacteria; phylum Omnitrophota; class 4484-213; order 4484-213; family 4484-213; genus DAOWIN01. The sequence continues at coordinate 212 of DAOWIN010000088.1, read as the reverse complement.
AAAGGGCAATTGTGAAGTAGTTGATAAGCCGTGCGTGTGGGCAAAGATTATGGAGAGGATAAAAATTTTAGGAAAGAAATATGAAGATAGATTTTATCAGATAAACGCGCCTGCCGTAGATTCATTTTTCTCCGGAGGCATAAAAGGAAGGTCTTCTTTTATTAACTGGATGAAAGGGGATATTGAGGGCATTGATTTTATGCTCTTTCCCC
>DAOWIN010000144.1 GCA_030640885.1 Candidatus Omnitrophota bacterium | reverse complement strand
CTTCATATCAGGTTTTTCATAATTCTTTAGTAGAGGCTCTTATTCAACAAGATGGTATTCCAGAAGAAGAGGCGCATAAAGTAGTCAAACAGGCTTTCTGGGCCTATTTAAGTGAGGGTTTAAGTAAAAAGTTTCAACAACACTATGGGGTATCGCAGTTTGCACTAAGTGAATATATCAAAAGGGTAATTAGGCGTATTCCATGTGCAACTCCTGTGGCACGAAAAATTAAAACTTTGATGTCTTCTATGTCCTTGCCAGCGTTATTGAATTCGCATTCACCTTATCATAAGGATTTTATGCCGGTTTATAATGCAGTTACAAAAAAAGAATTTTGTATTTAGAAAGTAATACGCAATAAAAGAATGTGATTACTTTATTAATTCTATTGAGAATTTTTTATCAAAAAAGTATCGTAGATTATGATAAAACATTTTAAAACCATTTTGCTTCATAACCGTGCTCTTGCCATAGGTCTTTTAGTAACCGGTTTCTTTGTTTCCATTATGGAAGGATTAGGGCTTGGTTTGGTTATGCCTCTTTTAGAAGGAATTAAAGGCCAAGCGAGTTCTGGTATTCCCTTTCCATTTAATCGAATTTCGGCATTCTTTAGTGGAATGAATATTATTGAGCGGGTTCGGTCGGTAGCTTTGTTTTTGGTTATTGTTACGGTTTTAAAAGGAATTGCCCTTTATCTTAATACTATTTCTGTATGCCGCTTGCAGATGGTTGTAACAAAGTATTACAGAATGAAGTGTTTTGATCAACTTATGGAAGTGGGGATGGGATATATAAACAAACAAAAAACCGCACATCTTCAGACCATCGGAATTACTCATACAGAGAAACTGGGAGCATTAGTCAATATTGTTGGCGGGCTTGTTCCCAAGATTTTTACCATAATTGTACTTATGGTGATGCTTGTTTTACTATCTTGGAAGTTGACGGTAGTCTCCCTTTTTGTTGTTGCCCTGACCTCAATTTTGTTGCGCACGATTGCACATAAAGCGGAAAAAGCGGGGAAAAAACTTACTAAATCTATTAAGGACATTAACCATGCTATGCTTAATGTCCTTCTTGGTATGAAAGTGATACGCTTATTCAGACGAGAAGGCGATATAAGCAAAAGCTATGAAAATGAAGTTGACAGAGTGAACAAAAGTATGCTTGACTTGGTCAAGACGCGCAGGTCTCTACAGCCCCTCTTTGAAATTTCAGGGGTGATTGGTTTGGCATTGATTTTAATAGCGGGGTCTTTTTTAATGTTATCAAGTGGCAAAGGAGAGGGCTTGGCAGTCATTTTGACTTTTATCCTAATATTTTTTAGGGTTCTGCCGCCGGCATTATCGTTTAATCAGGCGCGTGTAGATATCAAAGGAGATCTGCCTTATTACCGCGAAGTGCATCAGTTTATAGAAACTCAAGACAAACCCTATCTGCGAAATGGTAGTAAAGTAATTAAAAGATTGCATAAAGGTATTGAGTTTTGTGCCGTTGAATTTGGTTATAATCCCCATGAAACCATGGTCTTGCGGAAAGTGTCGTTTAAGATTTCCAAGGGTGCTAAAGTTGGTATTGTCGGATCTACGGGTTGCGGTAAGTCAACAGTTGTTGAACTTCTATTACGTTTTTACGATCCCCAGAGAGGCAGGATTCTTATTGATGGTGTTGATTTGAAACATTTGGATTTATATTCTTGGCGCAGGTGTGTGGGGGTTGTTAGCCAAGATACCTTTTTTTTCCATGATACCGTCCGTGCTAATATTGCCTTTGCTAAACCTAATGCTACCAAGGAAGAAATAGAATATGCGGCAAAGCAGGCATACGCCCATAATTTTATTCAGGAATTACCTCAGGGTTATGATACCCTTGTGGGTGAGCGGGGGGCGTTGTTGTCCGGTGGGCAAAAACAGCGTATTGCTATTGCCCGCGCTATTATTATGCAACCTGATGTTCTTATTTTTGATGAAGCTACCTCTGCTCTGGATACGGAGTCAGAAGAAATAGTGCAGAAAGCACTTTATGAAGTTGGAAGAGATAAGGCCGTAATTACTATTGCTCACCGTTTTTCTACTATATATGATTCAGATACAATTTTGGTTCTTGATTCGGGAAAGATTGTTCAACAGGGGATGCATAAACAACTTTTGCAGCAAGGAGGTCTTTATAGTAGATTGGTTCAGATGCAGGCGGTGGAAACACAAAATGCCGATGTTCTATCTTAAGGAACAATATTCAAGGAGGTTAAATGAAATATTTATTACGATTTTTTAGTTTCAATTTGTTTTTTATAACTGTTTTTGTGCAAAATGCGTGGGCTTATATTGACCCAGGAACAGGCAGCTACATATTTCAGATTCTTATTGGTCTTTTTGTTGCTGCTGGATATGTGATCAAAATTTTTTGGCGTAGCATTTTAACATTTTTTTCTAATCTTTTTTCCAAAGAAAAAAACAAAACTAAAAGTTAATAATGACCAAAATCGAAAAAAATATTTCCTCTTCGTTCAGAGATCCAAGTGGATTTGTTTATCAACAAGATAAAATTATTTACCGTCAAGTCAATATAAGTTATAAAGAAGATTATGATCGTTTATTAAATTCAGGTCTTTATAATGAGCTTATCAAAAATAGATTACTTATTGAGCATGAAGAAGTTGATAGTAAATCTATTGAGTCGAAAGAAATCTATAAAATCATTAAACCAAAACCAGTTTCGTTTATATCATATCCCTATGAATGGTGTTTTAGTCAATTAAAAGATGCTGCTTTACTTACTTTAAAGATTCAGAAGACCGCAATGAATTTTGATATGACATTAAAGGACTGCAGCAACTACAATATACAATTTATGGAGGGGAAACCAGTTTTGATTGATACGCTTTCTTTTGAGAAATATTATGAGGGTAAACCCTGGACTGCTTATCGGCAATTTTGTCAGCACTTTTTTGCTCCTTTGCTTCTAATGGCTCGTTGCGATGTGCGTTTAGGTCAGTTGTTAAAGATATTCCTTGATGGTGTACCTTTAGATTTAACCAGCTCTCTTTTATCTATTAGGACATACCTTGAATTTTCTATCTTTTCACACATTCATTGTCATTCAGGTTTTCAAAGACATTATGCTTATAAAGCTCCGAGTGAGAGGTGCGCCAAAGGGAAGGTCAATCGTTTATCGTTACTGGCCCTAATTGATAACTTAGAATCCAAAATTAGATCTCTTAAATGGAGCCCCAAAGGTACGGAATGGATTAGTTATTATGCGAATAACAATTATAAGACCGAAACCTTTGAGTATAAAAAAAAGCTTGTAGCTGAGTATGTAGAAAAGCTTAGACCGAAAATTGTTTGGGATATAGGTGCCAATACAGGATTATTTAGTCGAGTTGTTAGCCGGAAGGGAATCCAAACCATTTCTTTTGACATTGACCCTGCTTGTGTAGAAAAAAATTATAACGAAGTAGTCCGCAACAAAGAGAAAAATATTTTGCCTCTCGTTCTTGATTTAACCAACCCCAGTCCTGCAATTGGGTGGAATCTTGAAGAACGTGTTTCAATTTTAGATAGAGGAACAGCGGACACAATACTTGCTCTTGCCTTAATTCATCATTTAGCTATTTCTAATAATTTACCTATGAATAAAATTGCAAGATTTTTTGGGGATAATTGCAATACACTGATTATTGAGTTTATTCCTAAAGAGGATTCCCAAATTCAAAGATTGCTTCGAACAAGAAAAGATATATTTGGAGAATACACGCAGAAACATTTCGAGGAAGAGTTTAAATTTTTTTTTAATATACGCCAAGCACATAGAGTAAAAGATTCATTTAGAACATTATATTTAATGGAGGCAAAGTAATTTCTATGCGAATGAAAAAATGTCTTATTCTTCATCCATTTTTATTTGCTATATACCCCATTTTTTTTCTATACTCACAAAATTTAGGTGAGCTGAGTGAAGTTGGAGTTTTTGTAACTATACGTCCGCTGTTCGTTGTGATTGCTTCTCTATTGGTTTTTTTGATATTGGGACGATTAGTATTTAAAAATTTTCAATTATCAGCAGTAATAGTTTCCTTTAGTTTAATCTTATTTTTTTCTTACGGTGTGGTTTTTGATATATTCCATTCTTCAATTAGGCATAGGTATCTTTTTCTAATCTGGTTTTTTCTTTGGATATTTGGCCTTTGGTTTAGCATAAAGATTAGAAATAAAATACATTTTGCTACACAAGGATTAAATATAATAGCTATCGTAATGATTTTAACGCCAGTTATGAAAATAGGAACTTTTTATGTTCAGTCAAAAAATTTATTTTCACATAGAGCAGAAGCGACTGGATCACCAGTTAGTAATAACGAAGGGTTTTTACACAGTCCTGAGCAAATTAAAAATTTTCCTGATATTTATTATATTATTTTTGATTCGTATACAGGTTCTAGAAGCTTAAAAAAATATTGGAATTATGATAATAGTGAAATTGCAAATTATCTTGATAGAAAAGGATTCTATATCGCTTCAGAAAGTCGTAGTAATTACCCGCGAACAAATTTTTCAATGCCTTCAACTTTTAATATGCAATATCTACCCGATTTTGAGGGTTTGATAAACGGAGATTTTGTTGGGCGTGAATGGAGGACGAACTTGCTATTAAATTTTAGTGATAGCAAAAAGAAAACTGCGGTAAAAGGAATATTGGGGTTAATGAAAAGTAAAAGCAAGGTTGTGCAGTTTTTAAAATCCAAGGGTTATCGTTGTCTCGATTACTCTAACTGGAACCATAAAAAAGAAGCAACTTATAAAGGTGGTATTTTTCGATATTTATCTGATTTTGAAGAGTATCTTATCAGTATGACTATGCTGAAAGTCAAGGCGCATATTTGGTTTCCTAAAGGTGCCGCCGGACATTTCTTTGAGGTGTTGCGCAAAGTTATGCTTGTTCCCGATATTGAGGAGCCAACCTTTACTTACGCTCATTTTATGATACCCCATGATTTTTTGTTTCTTAGAGATGGAAATTATATGCCAGCTGGCCGGTTAGCTACGAAGGATGTTTCGGAGATCAAGAAACTATATTTGGAGCAGGTACTATTTGCTAATAAGAAAATTAAAGAAATGGTTGATGAAATCTTGGCAAAATCCAAGGTTGAGCCAATTATTATCATTCAAGGGGATCATGGAGCGTGGAATGTGCCGTTAGAATCCGAAGAAGAGACGCGTGATTTGCAGGTAAGCATTTTTAATGTTTATCATTTGCCCGGACAAGGAAAGAAATTTTTGTATAAGTCCATTACCCCTGTTAATACTTTTCGTCTAGTCTTTGACACATATTTCGGAACTAATTATGGTTTATTAGAAGATAAGAGTTTTTACGATAAAGACCCCTATAGTTTGAGTTGGGTAGTAATTCCAAAAAAGTTTTAAAGCGATTATAAATGAATAAAAAACGAGCAATTATTTTAGGAGCAGGACCTGTCGGTTTAGTAACGGCATGGAAGCTTTTAGAAAATGGATGGTCAGTGGAGATTTATGAAAGGGAAGCTATGGTCGGAGGTATGTGCCGCACATGGAAATGGGATGAGTTTTTGGTAGATACAGGACCGCATATTTATCATACACCAGATAAAGAATTAGCGAAGTTTTGGGAGGCAGAATTTAGCGATTTGTTCATTAAAGACGAGTTTTGGTGCAAGAATGTAAGAGGGGATAGCTTTAACGAGTATTGGGATTATCCTTTGTCTTGGGAAAGTATTTCGCGCTATCCTCGGGAATTAAAGGAAAAAATTCTCAAGGAAATTGAGAATTTAAGCAATGAGAAAAAAGCTCGGGCAAAGAATTATGCCGAATATGTAAAGGCACAAGTGGGTTCTACACTGCAACAGATGTTTTTTGAAAAGTATCCTGAGAAAATATGGGGGATATCCACCGACGAAATGACAGCGGAATGGGCGCCAAAACGGATTGAGTTTCGTCAAAAGGTTACGCCATTTTATCATAAGCAATGGAATGCGGCGGGTAAATTTGGCACAGGATGTATCTATGAGCGAATAAAGGATAAAATTTTGAAATTGGGGGGGATTATACATACAAATACCACAGTAAATGGCATAAACTTTAATGCTAATCACATTACGGGTATTGAAATTGACGGTAGAAAAATTGTTGCCATTGATAAAAATGACATTATTATTTCAACCCTTCCGATTACTTTAACGGCACAGTTTTTAAAATACAAAAGCAGTTTGCAATTTAGGGGAATTAGGACAGTGTATCTATCATATAAAAGAGAGGCAATATTGCCAGAAGGAATTCATTGGTTGTATTACGATTCGGATAAGGTCTATTTTAATCGCATTAGCGAAGCAAAAAAGTTGTCATCCTATGTTGCTCCCAAGGATAAGACATATATTTCAGCTGAAATAGCATTCAGTCAAGGCGATGAGATAGAGCGTATGGATTTGCAGAAGCTTATAAAAAGGGTCGCTCAGCAAGTAGAGATGATTGGTTTAGCTAAAGAGAGCGAAGTGATCAACGCTGATGTTCATGGTGAATATTTTGTTTATCCTCTTCAACAGACTAATTATAGGGAGGAGCTGGCGAGGACGCAGGCCGCAGTTTCAAAATTCAAACAGATCTATTCATTGGGCACAGGCGGCGATTTTCATTATGCCGATAGCCAAATTTTATTTCATAAAGCATTTGATACAGCAGCAATTCTTTGCGGTAAGGATTCTTCTTATACTCAGGTTATCAGGGAAAGTCCAAGATGCGAATTGAATCCTTTCTTATCTATCAATAGTAGAAAAATCGGAGACGGAGCGCCCGCTTACATAATAGCGGAAGCAGGATTAAATCATAACGGAAGTTTGGCAATTGCAAAACAACTTGTGGATCGCGCAAAAGAGACAGGTTGCGATGCGATTAAATTTCAAACCTTTAGAGCTTCTAATCGGATATCAAAGAAAATTAAAGCTGTTAAATATGCAGAAACAATTATCGGGTTAGAGGAAACATTGTTTGATATGTTTGAGCGGTTGGCGATGAGTTTTGAGCAGCAAAAAGAGCTATTTGTTTATGCGAAGAATAAGGGAATGGAGATTTTTTCAACCCCTTTTGATTTTGAAAGTGTAGATTTTTTAAATTCCCTTGATGTAAGTATGTTCAAAATTGCTTCTATGGATTTAGTTAATCTTTCCCTTATCAGATATGTTGCCCAAATTGGTAAGCCCATAATACTTTCTACGGGAATGTCCACGCTTGGGCAGATTGAAGAAGCGGTTAATGTTATTGTCCAGGAGGGAAATCCCAACCTGATGCTTTTGCATTGCAATTCTTCTTATCCATCTGCTCACCAAGAGATGAATTTGAATGCTATAAAAACCCTGAAACAATGTTTTGGCATTCCGGTAGGATTATCAGACCATACAGTTGGTTTATTTACCTCTCAGATAGCCCTTGCGATTGGCGCTGATTTAATAGAGCGGCATTTTACATTGGACAGAATGTTTGAGGGGCCAGACCACATTTTATCTTCGGATCCCCAAGAATTGGCAGAGCTTGTGGCAATATCAAAGAAGATTCCTGCGGTTTTAGGCAACGGAGTAAAAAGGATACAACCCAATGAATATGATACTTTAAATATGCAGCGAAAAAGTTTGTATGCGGCATGCGATATAAAAAAAGGGCAAGTGATTAAAAAGGATATGGTTGCAATAAAAGGGCCGGGGGGAGGGCTTCTCCCTAAATACCTTGATATTACAATAGGTAGAAAAGCAAGGGTTGATATTAGTAAAGATTACCCAATCACTTGGGAGACTATCTGATATGGAATATAAAAAGCATACCGAAGAGATAGTAGAAAAAGTATTAAAAATAGCTCGGTATGAAAATAAACTGTCTGGTTTTTGTATAGGTAATACTGCTAAAATTGACAAAAATGGTTTATATTTTACACCCTTGAGGCATACTGCTGTTATGGTTATCGCAGGTGCCATCGTTTATAGTGAAAAGCAGGCAATAGATATTGCAAGAATAGTTGATGGCAAAGTGAATTATATTTTAGTTGACGCAGAGAAAAAAATTCCAGATGCTATGTCTCTTGCCGGCGAACCAGCAAATGTGGAAAGAGCTGTCCGTGAGGTTATCAAAAAATCTACTTTATGGGTCTATAAAGGGAATGACATTGCTGTGGAAGCTATTGATGGTTTGCTTTCTTATTTAACCAAGGATTTTTTAAGAGGAATTGGTGGTAAAAAAGTTACTATTTTGGGCGCAGGTAATTTGGGTTGTAAATTGGCGCTTAAACTTGTAGAGAGAGGCGCGCATATTTTTATTACAAGAAGGGATTCTAAAAAAGTTCAAGCGATAAGCGAGGCGCTTAATTATATTAAACCTTCATATACCACCGCGCAAGTAGTTGGTATGACCAACAATGAAGCAGCAGCAGCAGCAGCAGATATTCTGATTGGAATGACAGCGGGTAAAGCAGTTATCACTTCAAGGATGATAAAGAGTCTTGTTCCCAATGCTTTGGTTATTGATGTTGGTAAAGGAACATTGCATTCTGCAGCTATTAGGACTGCCGAGAGATTAAAAATAGAGATTTACCGTTTGGATGTAAGCGCGGCTTTTGAAGGGATGATAAGTAGTCTTTTTGCTATGGAGAATTTGGTAAAAAAACGAATGGGTCGCCGTTTATTTAATAGTACGCCTATTGTATCTGGAGGTTTGTTGGGAAGAAAAGATGAGGTTGTTGTAGACAATGTGCATAACTTTACAATGATTTATGGTATTGCCGATGGTAAAGGGGATTTTGTGAGAAATTTGTCAGAGAAACAATTAAGAGGTATGAGAAAAATTCAGAGGGCAATAAATGCCAAAATAAGGAGTTAGTATTAAAAATTATGTGTTCTTATCAAGAATTAGTGCCTGAAAATGGTTATGTTATTGCTGAAACCGCTTGCGGCCATGAAGGCGATTTAGGAAAGCTTAAACAACTTGTTGATTGTACCGTTGACAGCGGGGCGCAAATTATTAAATTTCAGATTTTTACGCCTCAAGAACGAGCAACTAAAAACCACCCGGAGTGGGAAATTTTTAACAAATTAGCGCTTGGAGAAGATGATTGGCGTAAAGCTGCAGAATATGCACGTCAGCGAAATCTTGTAATATTTGCTGATATTTTTAGAGAATTATCCCCAATAAATTCAATCGGATCCAAATTAATATATGCAATTCTCCAAAGAACTAAACATGTTCAACATATTAAAACTCGCCT
>DAOWIN010000078.1 GCA_030640885.1 Candidatus Omnitrophota bacterium | reverse complement strand
TAGGTTTGACCCGGTAATTATGCCTAAGATGGATGGCTCAAAAGAACCTTGCGATTTAAGACTCACGCCTGATGAAATTAGAGAAATAGAATATCTTGATTCTGATATGCAAGAGCAGTGTAAAAAAAATATTAAATTTCCTGAAAATGAAAAAGATTGGTATGAACAATTATTGAATACAAACCATCTTTACCCCTGCGCATTCGGCAGAACTACTTGCCATATAGATGCCTACGGCTATTTAAAAATTTGTCAGGTAAGCAAAGAACCCTGTTATGATTTGAGAAGATTTAGACTAAAAGAGGCTTTTGACACCCTTTTAAATCAGCTAAAAGATATAAAATGGGCTACAGACTCCAAATGCAGAAGATGTAAAATATTCTATCTTTGCCGCCAGTGTCCGGCGCGGGCACTCTTGGAAAACAATGATGCGGAAAAACCGGTGGAATATTTCTGCGAAATTGCACAAAGAATTAGGAGATAGGTTCTCCCTAACTCCTATATCCTCTTTTGATAATGGATAAAGAATACAGAGATTTCAGTTTTGAGTTTCACAAAAAAATGGGCAATAGGCCTTTCAAAGGGCAAATAGAGATTACCTTTGGCTGTTCTTTAAGGTGTGTTCATTGCTATAGCGATTGCTATAACAATCCTGAGTCTATAAAAAATGAGCTTACATATAAAGAAATTACCAATATTTTAGACCAAATACACAATGAAGGTTGTTTATGGCTTTGTTTTACCGGAGGCGACCCGCTTGCAAGAACTGATTTTTTAGACATCTATACCTATGCCAAAAAATTAGGGTTTCTGATTACTATTTTTACCAACGGCACCCTGATTACAGAAGAGATTGCCGATTATTTTCTCAAAGAGCCGCCATTTTCTATTGAGATTACCTTGAACGGTATTAGTCCCAAAACATACGAGACAATTAGCCAGATTCCTGGTTCATTTAAGAAAGCAATGCAAGGTATTCGGCTCATCATTGAAAGAAAACTACCGCTTAAAATAAAATTTCAGGCAATGACTATCAACCATTATGAATTAGAAAAGGTGAAAGAATTTAGCAAGAAAATAGGAGCTGTGTTTAAATATGGCGGTAGTATGATTTACCCCCGGCTTGATGCTTCTAAAGAACCCTGTAAATTAAGGTTACCCCCTTCTCAGTTAATAGAGATGAATTATCCCCAGGACTTTTGTGAAGAAATTGAAAACAAGAAGATTCCCGATTCTCCATCGCGATGGTCTGAAAGGCTATTCCGCTGTGCGGCAGGAATAAATTCCTTTGCTATAGACCCTTATGGGAATCTAATCTTTTGCACATTTGTCAGAGAACCAAATTTTAGTTTAAAAGAGGGTAAATTTAGTGAAGGATTTTATTCTCTTTATCCTCAGATTCGCTCAACTGAGTGGCGGACAGACTCAAAATGTAGAGAATGTAAATTACAACCGCTTTGCAATAATTGTCCGGGAAAGGCATATCTTGAGACTGGAGACCCTGAGGCGCCTGTGGATTACTTCTGTCAGCTCGCACAGGCGAAGGCAAAAAAGTTAGGATTTTCCTTATGAACTCAAAAAGCACAAGCCCCTGTAGAAATGATAATCTCAAAAGACTATGCTCGCAATACTCAGATATGCTGCCTTGCTGTGATACTGTTGCACCAATGGGCAATAAATTTATGGATAAGGGGAAAATATTGTGGACTAAAAGCAATTGTATTGACCTATTTGAATTGAAAAACGAACTTTTAAAAAGCAAATTTTTCAGGTTCAAAGCCGTTGGCTGGTGTATGTTCCCTGCTTTAAAGAAAGGAGATGTTTTGGAGGTTAGGGCTGTTTGCCCGGAGGATATAAAAATTGGCGACATCCCGGTCTATCGTTGCCAAAATAAATTATTTGCTCACCGCATCGTAGATAAACAAATCATAGATGGGAAAGAGTATTTTTTAACAAAACCAGATACCAGCAAACAAAACACTCTTAAAAACGCTGAAAAGATACCTAAAGAGGATATACTGGGCAAGATAGAAAGAGTAAAAAGGGGGAGAGAAATATTTTCCACACAAAAAAGAAAGGCTACAACTCGGGATAAACTTTTATACAAAAAGGCAATAGTATCGTCTAAATTAACCACTTCACTTAAAAAAAAATTGCGAGTTGTTTTGGTTAAACTCCAGAGTTTTAATGTTTACAAAATAGTGGCTAAAAAACTTGCAATAATGACAAGACAGCATCTTAATTTTGAATTAGCCATTCCCTTTTTTAATAAAAGATTAACTCAATTATATCGCCGTATAGCCTTGAAAGATAACGAAAAAACAGATTTTTCCAAACTTAAAGAATCCGATTTTTTTCATCTGGTGATGAAATTTAAAAATAAATCCATAGGATACGCAACTATTTTAAACAGGCAGGATTGCTGTCCGCATAGTGGTTTTTGGATAGGCGATATTTATATCAGACTTCGTTATAGAGAAATGGGATTTAATTCAATTTTGCTGGATAAGGCAAGGGAGGTTTTGAAAGAGACGGGTTCGAATATCAAATCTCAGTTTGCTCAATGTTAAACAGTTTGCGATAATCAGGGTTCTTGAGCAAGTTGTTATGTTTATCCTCAAGCACAGAACTATCTTGTTTCATATATACAACCTTGTCAGCATATTTTATTGCCTGAGAATTATGGCTAATGATTAAGACAGCCATATGCGAATAATCCTTCTTTATTCTTTCCAATATGGCTATTACAGTTTGATTATCAACAAAGGAAAGGGCTTCATCTAGAATTAAAAGTTTGGGTCTATGCAAAAGGGCACGTGCCAAAGCCAATCTTTGCTTCTGACCTTCTGAGAATTTACAAGCCCCATCACCCAACTGAGTCCCTAAACCCTTTGGCTGTTGCTTGATTGTATTGGTAAGCATAACCTCATTTATTACCCTTTCTATATCCCCTGCATTGGCAGCCGCATTAAAATAAACAATATTCTCTCTAATGCTGGCATTCCACAGATTGGGTTCCTGGAGAACTACAGCTGTATTAACTCTTATAAAATTTAAATCTATATCCTGGATAGGTATTCCCTCCGCCAAAATCCTCCCTGTTAAAGGATAATAGAGCCCAAGGAGCAGGTTAAGTACTGTGGATTTGCCGCAACCTGAACCGCCCGCCAGCCCTATCCATTGCTTAGGTAAAATACGCATATTAAAATTCTTCAATACATATTTTTTGGGAGTATAACAGAAACAGACATCCTCAAAAACTATATTGGGACCAAAATCTTTTGGGATTATTCTTTCCTTCTCTTCGGACTGCTCCTTTTTCTTTTCCAAGATAACCTGTAATCTATCGCAAGAAATGAGCCCCATGCTTACATTCTGAAAGAGGTTTGCCAAGGAATTGTGGAAACCGGCAACTCTGCTCAGATATACTAATATAGCAGTCAGAGTTCCCAATGTCATATTTTCCTTGATTATCTGATACCCGCCGTAAAAGCTAATAGCTCCGATAATCATCTTATTTATCATATTGGAAGTAGAACCGCTCAACACCTCCATCTTTATGCCCTTAAAATAGGTAGCCATCGCCTCCCGCAAACCTTTTGAATAAACTCTGCTTTCATATTTGTCCTTACCCGCCGCTTTCACTAAGTGCATTTTCGAAAATACCTCATTTAAGCGGCTAAATATCCCTTGGTTCTGTTTAATAAGTTTGTGCTGGATATGACGCCTTCTCTTAGCAAAGTAAGCGGCGTGTATGTAGAAAAAGATCCCTAAAAAAAATGCTGCAAGAGCCATGCGCCAGTTCAGGAACCAAACAATAGCCAGTGTAAATATAAGCGTGGGGAATAATTTTAACACCTGTTCAATCGCACTTGTTATTAGATTGGTCACTCTGTCTATATCATAATTTACCTTGTATAAGTTTTCGCTATGGGATGTATTTTTAAAGAATTCAAGCCCTAGAGAATGAATGTGGGATACCACCAGTTGGCTTATGTCTACATTTACCCGCTTTTTTATATAACGGCTATAGTAATTGCTAAAAGCGGAGATTATCCCGCTTATCAGAAAGATGCCTCCTCCCAAGATGGCTAAAAGGATAAAAAGTTTAACATTTCGATTCTTATAAGCCTCATCTATAACCAACTTGCTGAGATAAGGGTTCACAAGACCAAGATATACGATCAGCTGAGAAAAAACAATAAGCAGAATTTCTATCTTCCAGTAAGGAAGAAGAAACTTAGCAAAGTGTAAAAACTTTCTCCATCCTGTTTTTATTTGCATATTTTTTTAAATAGCGGTTTCCCTTTTCCAGAATCGTTTGGCATAAGAAGATAGAAATATCTGATAATATTAGTTTAATGGTAAGATTTTCAGCGGTATATTTATAGTAGTTTGCATTGTTGAACAAACGCTCCACAAATAAATTTCAGCAGATTTTGGTAGAGAAAGTTTGGGACAAGAACTCTCTTTCATTTTTAAAAAGAGGTAAAATTTTTATCCTTGAACCCTTGAACTTTTTAATATTCTTTATGCAATAGCTAAAAAAGATGTTTTCATAACTAACGCCGCTTGCCTTGTTATAATCTAAGTCCAGCTTTTTAGAGGCCTTTTTCAAAACCGCTTCTGAGGCACCCTCCAGTTCTATAAAATATCCTATAAAAGGCAGTTTGTCTATCAGAACCAAAATATTATCTAATCTAAATGTATGTCTTATTTTTTCTTTTCTTTTTAGTTCAGAAAATCCTAAACCTTTAAAAATCTCAATCAAAGTATCTACATTTTCAACTCTTGTTTCTGTTTCCTTCCTTACCTTTGCCCTAATTTTTTTTCTTATTATCCTTTTAACAGTAATAAGCCCTTGTTTGCCGATTTTCCGAATTCTTACTACTTTCTCCCCTAAATTAAGATAGATATCTATCTCTTTATTCTTTCCTAAATCTTGAGCATTAAGTCTTTTTAATTTATCCAGTATCTCTTTTTTGTTCTCCAGCTTAAATTTTACCTCATATTCCATTGTTTATAATATAAATACCTAAAAAACCTATTGAGCAGACGTTAAATCATAAACATCTATTGCAATAGCCCTTAATTCCCAATTTATGTTCCACTGACTTAAAATTGTATTTCTTGCAAACCTCTTCTTGCAATTTTTCAATCTTTTCATCTCTAAACTCAATAACCCGACCGCACTTCATGCAAACCAAATGGTCGTGGTGCCGATGCCCAAAGATTTGCTCATAACTAACCCTGCCCTGACAACGCAAGGTTTCAGCAATTAAACCACTTTCTACTAACAAAGGCAAGGTACGATAAACCGTTGCCAAAGAAATCTGTTTATTTTTTTTATGCAACTTTTCAAAAAGTTGGTCGGCATTAAAGTGCTTGCGTAGAGAAAAAACCTCTTGCAAAATAATCTTTCTCTCGGGGGTAAACTTCAATCCTTTGGACACGAGATAGCTATTAAATTTTTCTTCTTTAGTAAGCATTACTTTATACTGAATAAATCTCTCTAATCATTCTCAATCTTTTATGCAGGTTATTCTTTTCCACCACGCACCGTGGCCGCACCCATGACCCGAATAATACTGGTAATAAATCACATGCCTGCTGAAACCTGATGGACATTCACACTCTCGTGTTATACAATTGCATGTAGCTGGAGAAACAGGGTCAAAAGGAGTAGCACCAGCCGAAGTATCAGTGGCAGTATCGCAATAACTGTAGTTATACTTGGGGTCGCAGTATAATCTTATACCGTATTTACATAATCCATAAAAACCACCCTGAACATAATCTCCCCCGCCTATTTTATTCACCGCATAGATTGTATCCCCATCATCATATTGATGATTCTCTGGATTATCATCTTCAAAAATAACTACATCGTCGGCTTCAAAATCTACTGGATCCCCGCTTGCATCTACACCAGTACTTATTCCAAATCCACATCCCCCGTTAGATATTGTCTCTCCCCCAATACAAACCATCAATCCCTTTGCTCCCCATTTCTCAGACTGGCTACCTACAGGGGTTATGATTGTGCGTATTCTTATCTGGTCGGCGGTAACAGAAGATAGAGGACAGAAAACAGAAGACAGAAAAAGAAAAAGAAAAATTATAGATAATCTCCTGCCCCCCTTAAATTTTAACAACTTATCCTTATTCATTTTCATCTTACGCCTCCTGTTTGGGTTTATTGGGTTTATTGGGTTAACTCCATTAACTTCAATAAACTCTATTAACTTCAATAAACTCTATTAACTTTATAACTTTTAATCTAATTCATTGGTTTTGTCAACATAAATCATCTTTCCTTCCTTCTTTGCCCGTCTCATTACAATTGATTCTTTATCAATATTTTTGAACTCTTCAGGAGTATAGCCAAAAATATCCATTGGCACTGAACGAGTAATTTTAGCTGCTCCTTGTGTATGAGAAAGCATTTCTAATCTTTTGATAAAACTAATATTTTTAAAATTAGGAGAAATTACAATTATATCAATATCACTGTCATTACTAACTTTGCCTGTAGCATAACCACCGAATAAAAAAACTCCTTTGACTTTTATGTTCCGCGGGATATTCTTTAGGTATTCTTTAACTACTATTTTAGGATTGACCTTTTTATCCATAGAAATATTTTTTTGGTTTTATCAAAATGATACTTTGATACCTTTTTATTGTATCTGAAAATTGGGCCTTTATGAGGAGTATCGGGATAACGCGGGAGTTGATAATGCGGATTTAATTCCTCGATGTATTTTTTGAATTCTTCGGATAATTGTATTTCAGTATCCTGAAGTAAAACAATTAAGTTATGTGTTCTTTTGGGCTCCCCTTCTTTTTCCACAATTACTGTTTTTAAAGTTTTTTCAATGCATTGATGACAATGATAAACGCAAACCTGATCCGACCAATGCGTCCTACCAGATTTCAATAAAACATCAGCCGCTTCTAAATTTGCCTCAGCATACTCAAACCACTTTTTAGTAAGCCTTTTCATTTTTCACTTTGTTCCGTAAGTTAAAAACAAATAGAATCTATCCCCAGCCGCTTTCAGCGTCTTCGGCTCTCGCCTTCGCGCAACCTTACCTTTATCCTGAACCTCTGACCAAAGCGTCAAGGTTCAGGACAGATTTCCCTTCAAAAAACCTTTATCCTGCGTCCATTCGCTTCGCTCACTCTCGCAGGCTCAAATTTCCCTTCGGGCAAATTTGGAAGGGATGGCGGGGACGACGGGACTTGAACCCGCAACACCTGGATCGACAATCCAGTACTCTAACCAGTTGAGCTACGTCCCCAACCGAAAATTTCAAAGAAATTTTCGGTAATATCCAATAAATACCAATTTCCAATTTCCAAAAAATTCTTTGGATATTGGGATTTCAAAATTTATAAGATAAAACTGCTTGAGCAAATAAACCTTCAATATCCATATCCAAAAGATCATCGCCATCGGAATAATCCATATTCACACCTTTATGCCCCACACCTATACTAAAACCTTCCATTGGTTTTATCTCCAACAGCGCTCTATATTCAAAATAACTATTTCCCTCATATTCAATGCCGTTCACTTGAGCACTGAAATTCAAATATTTAGTAAAATTAAGCTGAGTTAAAAGACCAACTGTAGGAAGCGGCAAAATTTCGCTGTAGGTCTCATCATATCCAAGGGTGCTGGATTTAATCTTCAAAGCAGCATCATATACCGCAACCTTGAAAAGCGGCGCTAAAGAAAATCCCAGCATTTCATTTTCTAAGTCTAAAAGATCGTAGTGGCACTGAATCTCTAAAATGTCATATTCTAATTTAGAATCTATCTGAGCATTGACAGTGTAAGTCTTGTCATTAAATTTAAATTCTTCGCTAATAGACTTACTGCCACCGAATTCCACAGATGTAAATTCTAAGGTAAGATGATGCCTTTCGCTATCTATCCTTAAAATTCCCCCGGCAGATTTATTGCCTCCTACGGCCAAATCCTTCTCAATATCTATTTTTGTCCCCTTATATTTTGCCTTTCCAGAAAGTTCAAAGTCGGTATAACTCGCTCCTACTGAAATTTCAACAGCATAAACTGATTTAACAGTTGAGATAAAGAAAAATATACCCCCCGCCAATAATAACAGGAAAATCTTATTATTCTTTTTCATTTTTGGGTTCCTCCAGTTCCTTATAGGGACGATAAAGAAGTTGTCCCTAAATTATACCTTTCCTTTCTTCCGCCTGAGGCGGAAGAGCCTGCGAGAGTGAGCGAAGCGAATGGACGCAGGCTCAAATTTCCCTTTGGCAGAAAGGTCCTTCGTCGCCTTCAGCTCCTCAGGATCAAAAATTTACTCCGTAAATTTTTGGTGGGCGGTGCAGGGTTCGAACCTGCGACCTTCTGAATGTAAGTCAGACGCGCTCCCAACTGCGCCAACCGCCCTTTTCAAAAAAATCCCTTGAGTTAAAATTATAATATAGTTTGGGTGATTAGTCAAATATAGGCACTCGCTTTGCGCTGAAATTATCTTAGACATATTTAAACATAAAAAGGGGGATTTTGCAATCTGGCATTTTTTCTAACTTAAACTAAATAAAATGGAATAAATACGAACTCATTTTTTTGTTTCAATGTTTTTTTATTAACCACAATGGCTGTTTTGCTCTTATATTTTCTTAAAAAAGAAACCATTCCCGCAGGCGGCGTATCTGTTTCTTTTAGTTTTACTTCTAACGGAAGAATATTTTCTTCATCAATCACAAAATCTACCTCAGAACCGTATTTTAATCTCCAAAATTTTATGTTTTCTACGCTTTCTGTTCTTTTCAATAAGTTTTTAAACACCGCATTTTCAATAAGAGCGCCGGCGTCAATCCGTTCATCATTTTTTCTAAAATCGTTAATGATTCGGTTGCGCAGACCAAGATCGTAAAAATAGACCTTTGGCATCTTTACAATTTCTTTTTTCTTGTTAGTAAAATACGGGTTGATAAAACGGCATATATAAGTGCTTTCTAAAATAGAAAAATATTTCTCAACTGTCTGGCGGGCTATGCCCATTTCTTTGCTAACCTCCTGCACATTGATTAAATTACCAATATTCAAAGACAGAAATTTAACAATTCGATTAAACGCTGTTATGTTTTCTAAAGAAAAAATGGCATTGATATCCTTTTTTACATAAGAATTATAGATATCTTCAAGATACTTTCTTTTTCTTTCCTGCCCATTAAGCATTACTACAGCAGGATACCCTCCGAAAAGAACATATTCAAAATAGTGTTTTATAAGCTTTTGATGGGAGATATCGGATATGGGTTTAAGATGATTAAAAGAAGTATACTTATTTATTAGCTCTTTTAATTTTTCTTCATTCTTAAATCTCAAATATTCTCTGAAATCGAGAGAATAGATTTCAAAGGTTATTTTTCTGCCGACAAGAGAATCTTTAAACTTCTTTTTAATTGTTAGAGCTGATGAACCGGTAGCAAATATTTTTATTCTATCTGAATAATGGTCAACAAGAAGTTTTAATATATTGGTGGGATTATCTAAATATTGTATTTCATCTATAAAAACAAATTTCCTGCTATTTTCAGGGCTCTGTTCATAGATATAATCGAGCAGTCCATCGACACCGGCATTAAGCAACGCAAGATTATCAAACCTCTCTAAGTCCAAATAAAATATGTCTTTTTCGGCTATTTTCTTATTTATTAGTAAATGTTGAATGAGCAAAAAGAGTAATGAGGTTTTTCCGACCTGTCTTGAACCCATCAATATAATCGCCTCTTTATTAGGTATCCAATCTATTATTTGCGGTAATATCCTTCTCTTGATTAAGCTCTTATTAAAAATTTGTTTTAAATCAGACATTCTACTCCCCTCAATCTCCTTTAATTTAGTTTAACTATATTATAATACTTTATTGAATATAGTCAATACTTATTTTTCTATCTGTGTTTTTCTGTTTAAATGACAACCTGAATAGATACTCGCCTTACGCTGAAACTATCTTAGATATATTTAAACATAAAAAGGGGGATTTTGCAAAAGGAATTATTAAAAGTGATTAAAATCTGAGGAGCGTAGAAATGGAGATTTTGAAAGCTTTGACAAGTTTTTCTAATGTGGAGAGCTTAACATCGCAGGGCTTTTTGCTCTCAAGTCTCTGAATATGTTTATATTCAATGTCGGCAAGTTCAGAAAGTTCCTGCTGGGTGTAATTATATTCAACCCTTAACTGCTTAATTCTCTTTGAAAATTTTACCCTTATGCCTGTATCCATTATGAAAGTAATTTAGCATAATCAAAAAATTCTTAACACCTTACCCATAAGGTTGTATAATAAACTCGCCAAAAAGAAAAAGAGAAAAATTGCCTTCGGGCAAGACCTTTATCCTGAAGAGCCTCGCTACACTCACTCTTCAGGCTCTCGCCTATGGCGAGGAAGAAAAGGAGGTGATAAAGAGAAAAAAGAATTTTCGTTTGTTAATTTAGCAATTTCAAAATAAAATGGAGGAAAAAATGAAAAAGTTATTAGCGACAGGCACAGCCATAATAGCATTGGCTATATGCTCAGTTGCAAATGCGGCGGGCATTGGGGATTCAATTGAACCGTTAGGAAAAGAAAAGGGCTCTATCTCATTAATAAATAACACAGTTCTTGATAGGGATTATGAACCAACTGGCACTTTTACGAAAGTAAATCTTGACGAGATGAAGGAAACCTATGCTAAAATTACCGTTGGTGTAAGTGATGACCTCAATCTTTACGGGATATTAGGAAAGATAAATTTTGCAGAATTAACTGCGGATTGGACAGAAGCAAGTGTTGATTATATAACCAAATTTAAGATGGATAGCGATTTTTTATGGGGTATGGGTATTAACAATGTTTATAAAGTTGAGGACGAATCCTTCATAGACTTTATAGGCACAGACCTTCACTGGATGGGCTGGGAGACAGATATTGATGAAATTGATTTAAATGGTACTTCTGCAACCAATATAAAGGGGACATGTGAATATTCCGAAATTCAAGGAGCAATGTATATTGGCAAACATTTTGATTTTTCATCGGAAATTTCATATAAACCCTACATGGGCGCCTTGTATAATTATTCTAAAATAAAAATAAGCCCCGCTCCCACCTATACTGCAGGGGGTTCAAATTATACACATGTAGTAAGTATAGACAACGCTGATAAATTTGGCGTAGCATTAGGAACAAATGTTGAGATCAATAAGTCCTTTGTCTTTAATATAGAAGGTAGATTTATAACAGAAACAGCGATGACAATTAGCGGAACATTTAAGTTTTGAAGTAATTTAAAAATAAGCATAAACTTCTCTTAGCCACAGTTTCATTAATTTTGGCGAGTTTGTCATAGAACAAAAAACCCTTTGGTATTCACCAGAGGGTTTTTAATTAATTAGTATTGTTTTATAACTTGATAAATTTTATACCAGTTGGGTCAAAAATGTCCTTGCAGGTACAATGATAGGTTCTGTATGCTTAAAACAATCCTTGGGAACATACTTCATATTAAATACCACCTGGAAGGCGTGCTTTGCCTTTATTTTTTTCTGAAAATAAACTAAATTCTTACTTATTCCTCCTTTTGAGGATAATTTTACTTCAACCAAAAACCATGGTTTTTTATTTCGCGAGATTAAAAAATCCACTTCGCGCTTTTCTTTATCTCTTATAAACCACAAACCATATTGAC
This sequence comes from Candidatus Omnitrophota bacterium, assembly GCA_030640885.1. Taxonomy (GTDB): domain Bacteria; phylum Omnitrophota; class 4484-213; order 4484-213; family 4484-213; genus DAOWIN01. The sequence goes on along the minus strand of DAOWIN010000078.1, from coordinate 3,229 downwards.
CCAACCCGCAATCTGTCCAATAATGAACAGCTTTTAATAAATGAGCGGCAACTAAATTTTCTAAGCGACGCCCCTCATCATCAACATTGATCCAATCCCATAAATAAATTTTGGGTTCTTTGATAAGAGAACGGGGAATATTTTTAGACCACGGTTGAACAGCGTAACAGTAAAAAAAAGATTGCAATGTTTTAATCCAGCGATGTATAGTAGCAGACGATACATTGATTTTATTAGCAAGATTTGAGTAATTGGTTAACTGCCCTGCTTGATGCTTGAGAATTTCAGCTAAAAGCTCAATTTGCCCCAATTTTTGAATACGGCTTAAATCTCGGATATCCTCCCGAATTAACTGCTCCTGCCTGAGAGTTTTCCAACGATTCAAAAATCTGGAATCATTTTTAAAAACGGCTCTGGGAAACCGCCATTATTGAGTAACTTCTCAAAATCTTGATTTTTGCTCTGAAAAGGCTCATTAATTTCTTTCCCTGATAAATCAACCCGCTCCAGTTCGCCTAAAGACAATTGGTGCAGATGGTATGGGAAATATCTCCCCATCAAACTATCCCCACCTTTTTTATAAATGTCTAACCGCGAACTACCGGTAACAATGACTTTCACCTTTCCTTTGTATGTATCAAAAAAACCCTTGAGAAAAGTTTTCCACTTCCCATATTTATGAATCTCATCAAAGACAAGAATGGGTATTTCGGAAGTTAGTTTATCTAACCCGGCAAAACTGGCAACATTACTAACACCTTCCAGAACAATTTTCCTATGATCTAAATTATCCCAATTGAGATACGAAAATTGATCTGAAAATTCTTTTGCCATCAAGCTGACCGTAGTTTTCCCGGCTTGCCGAGGCCCAATAAGAAAAACCATTTGTTGATGGTGTTCAAAATGTTCCTTGATAATGGATAAGTAAATTCTTTTCATTTATTCTCACTATGTTATTTTGGAATACTGTTATGAATTATGATTAGTTTACTATATATTTTAAATTAGCCAAGACTATTTTGAGATATAGCTAATTTTGGTCAGATGACTATCGAAAAATCTTCTATCTTGAAATCTCATAAAAAACCCCTTTGGCTTGCCACCAAAGGGGTTTTTTATTTAGGTTCTTCGCTCTATTCAGCATACAAATTTTGCGAAGCAAAATTTGATGCCCTTTTTGGACAAATTTAGAACTTTCCTATTTGAATTAGATGGTAGTTACAAATCATCAACTCTGTTAAATACATAATTGACTGCCACTAAAGCATCCTGCCTGCTTAATTGCAATTTTCTATATAATCTTATAATATATTAAACGCCCTGCCGCAATTAAGACTCTTATTTTTTAAATACCAAGCAAGATTAACTAATTCCTCATTTCCTTCTACAGCTTTATTATATATGCCTTCCCAAGTTAAGTGCACAAAACGCTTTTTATACTTGGGTTTTAATATTGAACGAATATTCCGCATAATCGGCATGCTTTCGGACTTGCCGCGTTTTAAATTCATAACATGCTGATTTCGTAAATTTACAACATACCAATCTGCATTACCTTCTAATTTTGCCATTGATGCCGCAAACACAATATTCCGAAATAACTGTTCGTAGAAAAGTTTCGGCATATTACTAAAATCAAACATCTCATCTGCATCTATCAACTTATTTCTTTTGCAATATCTCTCAATAAGTTTTAGTTCACCCTTTGGTTTTTCCCCACTACTTTCTTCTTGCTCTTTCGCAATTGGATTTTTACTGCCGAATTTGGCTTCTATACAAATTACTACCTTCTTTGGAATAACAAGCATTATATCTGGTTCAGTTCCAAATCGTTTTATATCAGGTTCTAAATGCTTACGGACCTCCACAAGAGGTTTATATTGCACAAATGAGTTATTTTTTAAATCAATTCTTCCGCCCCATAGATACAACTCAATTTCATCTTTGATATGTCGCTTTAGAATATCATCAACTAATCTTTTTAACGCAACGCCATTAGAAAGCAATTCTGTAAATACATTATACGATACTGCGTCTTCACTGCTTTCGTAACACAGGCGAGCAGATTCCATTTTATTGCTTTTTTTTAAGAAATTAGCAACATAATAATCGCTATAAAACATTAAATTCCGCTTCGTCGCAGTTATTAAATCCGCTGGTGATGAACCATTATAGTAGACAAACCCATTTTTATGAATACGTATGCCATGTTCAGGACAAAATGGCAAATATCTCATTTTGCCTTTATATTTTTGAAATGGAGCCTTATGTTGCTTAATATTCACCGCACAATTTTTAATAGGACACTCCCCTCTCCATAACCGTGTTTTCTGAAGATCATTTCGGGAAAATGATATTGTACAATTTGATTTCATGGCTCTTATTCTTCTTTTATTAGTTTAGACAGTTTTGCTTCATATCTTTTAAAGCATTGAAGCAAGGTTTTATCTATAGACATATTATTCTCTAGTAGTATTCCGAAACATAAAATTATTAAATCGCCGGTCTCGGTTAAATAATGTTTATTATTCTTTTTTGATAGCTCCTCAATCTCTTCAATATGCTCCTTCATTAATTCTAAAAGCCGCTTTTTGTGATTATTTCTAAGCTTCCTGTTGTACAACCTGGATAATTTATGGATATTTTTAATTCTCTCTAATGATTTTTTCTTTATAACTAACTCATTCATTATTCTCGGCTTCCTCTATCTTGCCTTTCTCACAAAATAATAAAAAGCAAATTTAAACCTTTGCAGACTCTCGTCATTTGCTTTAGATAACGGCAAAATTCACCATTTCTAACGGCTTTTTGCTAATCTGTTTGCCAACATCCAATATCTCCGAAGAAACTATCTTTTTACGGCTTACAAACCTTGCAAGGAATATATCCCTTCTTTACTGCTTCCTTGCGAGTATTAAACCAAACTTGATTCTCTGGTTTCATTTTCTGAGCCCATCTACAATCGGGATAATGAAATTTTTTAGAGTTTTTATGCCCAAGATATTTGCCCTTGCTTGAAAGTTTAGCAATAGGTAAAGTAATCCCCGTTGCAACCAACACTTTTTCTAATCTATTTTTATCTTTATACTCGCAAGTATCAATATAAGTGCCGTCCCAGAATTTATTAAATTTCTCTCTGTATATTCTGGCTATCTCTCTGCACTTTATTATCAGCACATTCTCGTCATTCTTTAAATCTGCGCTGACAGTCCAGTTATATGAACCGGTG
>DAOWIN010000008.1 GCA_030640885.1 Candidatus Omnitrophota bacterium | reverse complement strand
CAGGGATTGTAAGATTGTCTTATAGCCATTATAAGCTAACTAAGGAAAAATCAGTAGATAAAGAAAAGGCTTATTATTTTGCTTTGGGGGGGATTCAGAAAACAGTGTATGAAGTGCAGAAGGATGAAATAGTTATCCCCTCACCTGTATTTGTTCCTTTTACCATTCCTAATACCTCTGAAACTTGGGTTGATGGAAACTTATCCCGGGGAGAAACTCAGGTAGTTGCTTTTTGCAAAAAAGATATTCCCATCGCTCGCATTGATGCCAATGGTTTTTGTATAGGCGCTTCTGATGATTGGTATCAACCTGGAATTGATTATGCTGGTAGACTCAAGCCCGGCGATTTTGCAATTGAATCTGTAGTAAATTATTAAAATGAAAAAGCATTTTTCAAAATCTCTATCCGCTATCCGCTATACGCTATACGCTAAAGATGGATTCACCTTAGTTGAACTTATGGTTAGCGCTTTGCTTGTAGGCGTGGTTTTTTTGGCAAGTATTAGTATATTTGTAACCGCGCAGAAAAATTCTGCTCGGATTTCCGAACAGACAATTAACCAGCATAATGTGAATTTGGCAATGGGGTATATTGCAACCGGAGTAAGAGAAACAGGTGGGGTGGATAAGAGCGCTACATTTGTTGGACCGTTGAGTGATGGAGATGTATCTCCCAATCCAGAGCTTTATACTTTATATGCGGACGAGGATAATTCCGGGAATGAAAGCGATGGTGATAAGATATATAGGTATTGGCTTGATGGTAATGATTTCAAAAAAAGCACAAAAATTCGTAGCAGCGGTAGTTGGCCAGCATGGAATCATGCGTCAGTTATTCATGAAGCAATCACCCAAATTGGCGCTCTTGAATTTAAATATTGTGAATCTGGGGGTGGACTTGCCGGATGCGCATTTGATAGCAATGGTATAGAAGTTAAGATAACGCCAATGATGGGTAAGGATTATATTTCCAAAGTTCCTTCATTCAATCTTGCTCATGATTAGTTTTAAATTTTTTAGCCGTTGGAAACGAGCGTTATACTTGTCTTTAGAATAAGTTGTTTAATTGTTTTGTTAAGCAAAGATTTTCCTTGACATTGTTTTAGAAATTTTTTATACTAATGGAAATTATTTATTGGAAGAAACTGAAATTAATTGAGGGTTACTATGCCAGTAAAAGAAACTAAAATAACGGGTTTGTATGTTGGTTCAAACTTCGTGGATTTGATGCAGTTAGAAAGGACTTCGGTAGGTCCAAGACTTGTTGGTTTTGCTCGCGAAGAAATTGTTGAAGTGAATTCTCACAAAGGAAAAGATGTTCCTCCGAATGAAGAATTTGAAGCTTTAAAAAAAAGTCTCGTCGGCGATCCCATTCTGCATAATCCCAATATGGTTGTGCAGGCGATAAAAAGAGCCATTCGCAAAAGTAATCTCAAAGTGAAAGAGATAATTGTTAATCTTCCTTTGGAAAGCGCGATGGTCCGGTATTTTCAAATACCGCTTATTCCTGAACCTGAATGGCGAAGGGCGATAAAATTTGAAGCAAAAAGACATATCCCTTTTGCTATTGAGGAAGTGTTTTTTGATTTTCAGGTAGTCCCAAGGGAAGAAGAGAAAAGAATGGAGGTGATGTTCACAGCTGTTCAAAAAAGAGAGGTGGAAAAAATAGTTTCTGTTTTGGCTCAAATGGATTTAAAGGTGCTTGCTTTGGAGCCTATTTCTTCTTGCGTATCCAGAATTTTGCAATTAAATAATCAAATAAATCCCGCCCAGTCAACAGTGGTTATAAATATTGTCGGAGATAGCGCCAGCGTTAATATATTGAAAAACAATATTTTTTATCTCGTGCGTGATATCAAAATAGCCTCTGAAACAGCTCCTGAGGAAGAAGAAAAATCCCCTTACGCAAATCTATTGAATGAAATAAAATTTTCTTTCAATTATTATGAGAAAAAGCTAAAGCAGGAAAAGATAGACAAGATAATTCTCTGTAGCGACGGGGAAATAGATTCGCAATTATTGGAAAGATTTAAAGAAGATTTTAAGATAAAGATTGAATTAGGAGAGGTAACAAAAAGAATACTTAACGCTGAAGGACTGGTTCCAGGATTCTGTTTTGCGGCTGGCTTAGCTTTAAGAGGATTGGTAAAGTCAAATTTGGAAGCGAATTTATGGCAGCAAGAAGAGATTATAAGAAAGGTAGCTCTTGAAAAAGAGAATTTTGTAAAAACCTTGGTTGCAGAGGGGATGCTGGCAATTTTAATTTTAGGCGGCGTTTTTTTCATCACCGATGCTCAAGTAAGAACAGCAAGGGAAGAGTTGGATAAAATAAAAAAGCAGGTTCCGGAGGTATCCGCCGAAATAAGAAGCTTGAGTTTTACCCAATTGGAATCGAAAAAGAAAGATATAAAGGCGGAAAAGATTGCTTTGGGAAGAATAATGGACAAAAGAATATTTTTGACAAAAAAACTGAATGAGTTCAATAAAGTTCTACCAGATAATTTATGGCTAAAAATGCTTAGCTGGTCAAGAAACCCTCACAGATTAGATTTAAAAGGTGGAGCATTTTTAGGGGATAGACAGCAAGAAACAGAATCTGTAACTCAGATGTTTTCCAATATTCGGAAGAATGCGGTTTTAAGAGAGGGTTTTAAAAAAGATCCTAAAATAGGCACTATTGGTGAAGGCAGAGAGGGAAAATACAGGATTACTAATTTTGATATAAAAATGGAGTAAAAGGTTCAAGTCATAGGAGCAAAAGGATGTTTTATAAATCTTATCAGGTCAAAACAGGGATTGTTTCGCTAGCGATAGTTTTATTTACTCTAATTGCAGGGATGAACTTTATTTATCAACCGGCAAAAAAAAGAATAAAAAAGATAGAAGATGCCCAAAAAATAGAGAAAGAGAAACATAGTTTGTTGAAAGAAATAAGCGTCGCCCAAAAGAATATTCAAAAACACAGACTGCGTTTATTCCCGAGTAAAGATACTTCTTATCTTCTTAACCAAGTTACCAAATTAGCGAATGAAAGCAATGTAAAAATTACCTCAATTACGCCCAAACCGTTTGTCCAAGAAAAACATTATCAAAAATTGTCTTTAGTTCTTGTTTTAGAAACTTCCTACAATCAGTTAGGGCAGTTTATTTCTAAGTTGGAAAGTTCTTATTATTTTATCTCGGTAGGGAAAATTATTGCGAATAAAAAGGGAAGGAGCGGGAAAAGCTCAACCGAGGATACAGATGCTTCACAGGCAATAAAGATAAATGTAGATTTGCAGGTGGATTTATTTTGCAAATCCCATTAACATTTATTGCATAGATTGCAATGAAACAAAAAAACTTTTTTTTATGGATAATAGTTTTTATGCTCATATCTGCCTTATCGCAGATTTGTATTTTTACTGATGCTGTTTATGCTGATGCAAAAAAAGGAAAAAATCTGAAAGCGAAAAAGGCAAAAAAGGACAAGCCCGTTGATTATCCTACAGTTGAATATCAAATCGTTGATAAAGGAGACCCTTTTTGCAGTCCTTTAGATATTCTTGAAATGGGGTTGCCATCTTCAAACGTGGGGAAGGTAGCTCTGCCTCGGATGAATTTGCACGGTTTTACATGGGGTTATGAACCGCGGGCGATTATTAATGATCAAGTAGTAAGAAAAGGGGACAGTATTTCGGGGGCGGAGGTTTTGGAAATTAAGAAAGAAGGAGTAATTTTAATATACCAAGGGAAGGTATTTACAGTTAAAGCAAAAGAGAAACAGGAATAGGGTTTATTGGGTTTATGGAGTTAATAGAGTTAACGGAGTTAATTGGATTCATAAAGTTTATAAAGTTATGGATGTTTGAGTTTTGTTTAATTTGTAGGGACAATCATTTTTTTACCTTGTTGGTGCAATAATGCAATATTTTGAACCAAAGGGGTTAAAACAAAGCCGCAGGGTTCATAGATTTCTAAAATTTGGAGAGATTTGTGAATTTTGTGGTTGTTTTTTAGACATATAGAAAATCAGTGTAATTTTTCTGAAATCTGCCTGCCCCGTTAGAAGTTGTCTTGCAACGTAAAACAGACTTCCAAAGTTCTAATTGAAATTTATAGGCAGGGCTTCTAACGGGGTGAATAATCAGCTATAACAAAGTTATAGTAGGAGGGAAATATGTTAAAGAAAGTCTTAGGAAGAAATATGTTAAAAAAGGTATCTGTTTTTTGTTTTCTGTTTTCTGTTTTCTATCTTTTGTCTTTTGCCTCTGCTCAAAATAACAACCAAGATGCGGGGATAGCAAAGTATAAACAGTGGTTAGAAAAACAGAAAGAGGATTTGCCTAAAGAAGAGCTTCCAAAAACAATTTCCGGCAAGCCCGTGAGAACAAAGAGAAAAAAGAAGGTTGAACGTACCTCTTCTAAAAAATCGGCGCTTACTATCTCAATGGATTTTCAAGATGCCAGCATAAAGGATGTGTTAAAGGTTTTTTCGCAACAATCGGGTTTGAATTTTATTGCCGGGCAAAAAATTAAAGACAGCAGGGTTACCCTTTATTTGGAAAAGGTTTCCGTAGAGGATGCTTTGAATACTATTTTAAGAGGTAATAACCTGACCTATGAACAATCGGCGGGAAGCAATATTTTTATTGTCAAAGAAACTTCCGAGCCGATGGTGGAAACGGCCACCAAGGTTTTTGAGCTTAATTACGCCATGGCAGTCAGAAGCGGCAAGAGTAAGAGTGGTGATGAGGGGAAGGAATTGCAACAGGTAATTGAGAATATTCTCACCGAACACGGAAAGGTGATCTGTTACAAAAGAACAAATTCCTTAATTATTACTGATATCCCGCTCAATTTTGAGCGTATTGAAAAGACAATTAAGGATATTGATACCCCCACGCCGCAGGTAATGATTGAAGCCGAGATTTTAGAAACGGCAGTGGATTTAATGGATGAATTGGGCATTGATTGGTCGCAAGGGATAAATCTTGCCTACACTGCTCCCGGCACCCATAATACCAATTTCCCTCTTTCTGAGGATTTAATGCATGCTACAGGGGGTTTTACCGCCGCCAAAATAACCGCTGAAAATACTCAGGCAGTATTAAAAGCTTTGTCCACAGACACACGCGCCCGCTGGCTGGCAAAACCCAAGATATGCGTTCTTAGCAATGAGGAAGCAACCATTGATATTGTTACCGATGCGGCTGTAGGTAAAATAGTTACTTATGACGAAGATGGAAATCGCACGGAAAGTATTGAGCGTATGGATATCGGGACGAAGTTGAAGGTTACCCCGCATGTTAATAGAGCAGGAGAGATTACTTTGGAAATTGAGCCGGAGGTAAGCAGGGCAGTTACTTCATCAACAGCGGTTAGCGGAGCAGTGGATAAACTTAAACGCACAGCCAAGACCGTTGTGATTGTAAAGGATGGGAATACAGTTATTATTGCCGGTTTGATTTCCACCAGAAAGGAAGACACGATTCATAATGTTCCCTTCCTTGGCAGTATTCCTATATTAGGAAATTTATTTAAGTACGAGAAAGAAGTTGACAACCAAACCGAATTGATTGTTTTTATTACCCCTCGTATTGTGCGTTACTGGGAGAAACCAGCAATGTTTGAGGAGGCAGAAGAGTACATAGAAGGGGAAGCTTTGCAATTAGAGCCAATAGTAGTGGATTAACTGAACTTTTAGCATTTTGCCAAAAGTTCAGAAAATTCCAAGCACCAAATCACAAATAACAAATAAGCACCAAATTCCAATAATCAAACAAGAATTGCTCTCTAAAAATTCTTTCGTATTGTTTAATTTGGGAAAATTTGTCAAAAATATCTAAAAAGAGGAAAGTGTGCTTTCTTATCACAAATTAGGAGAAATATTACTTGAAAAGGGTGCAATTAAAGAAGAGCAACTTCAGGAAGCGTTAGCAAAGCAAAAGATAAACGGTAGGCAATTAGGGGATGTGTTGCTTGAATTGGGGTTTATAAAGGAGTCGGATATAATTGAAGGTCTTGGTAAGCAGTTAAACATTCCCTACGCTTCTTTGAGTGAGGGGGTGTTGAAGCCCAATGAACAGCAAGAGTTGGATAAACTTATTCCCGAATCTCTCGCCCGCGAGCATTGCTTAATTCCTATTTCTAAACATCTTAATTCTTTGACTATCGCTTTTGCCGACCCTTTAGATTTGGTTGTTCAGGATAATGTGCGGCGGATGACCAAATGTGGAGTAAATCCACTTATTGCTTCCCGCAATGATATTGAAGAAGCAATAGACAGTTTTTACGGTAAGCGAGATTTGTTGCGGGAAGTAATTGAACAAACTCGCACTACTACGGGAAAAAAGAGTGGAAAAAGCGGGAATTTAGATCTAAATGAGTTAGTCAAAAAGGCTGAGGAAGCGCCGGTAATTCGTTTAGTGAACTTGCTTTTTAAGCAAGCGATTGACGAACGGGCAAGTGATATTCATGTTGAACCATTAGAAGGGGGAATGAGTATTCGCTACCGAGTGGATGGAGCATTATATAAAATATCCCCTCCCGATGAAGCTCTTTTACCGGCAATGGTTTCGCGGATAAAGATTCTTTCCGGTTTAGATATTGCCGAGAGGCGTCTGCCCCAAGACGGCGGTTTCTCCTTGACAGTAAAAGCAAGAAAAGTGGATACGCGTGTTTCTACTATGCCTACTGTTAACGGAGAAAAGGTGGTTGTCCGTATTCTGGATAAGGCAAGTGTTCCTTTAGACTTGAAACAGTTAGGTTTTGAAAGCGCGGATTTGGAGAAATTTAGCAGTGCTATTAACCAGCCTTATGGTTTAGTTTTTCTAACCGGCCCTACAGGTAGCGGAAAAACTACTACCTTATATGCTGCTTTAAGTCAAATTAATTCTCCCCGTAAAAATCTTATTACTGTGGAGGATCCGGTTGAATATCATTTAGAGGGGGTAAATCAGGTGCAGGTGAGACCAAATATTGGATTAACCTTTGCTTCCGGGTTGCGTTCCTTTTTAAGACAGGACCCCGATATAATGATGGTAGGAGAGGTGCGTGATTTAGAAACTGCTGAAATTTGTATCCAAGCCGCTCTTACCGGTCATTTTGTTCTTAGCACTTTGCACACTAATGATGCCCCCGGGGCAATTTCGCGTTTAATCGATATTGGTGTTGAACCATTTTTGCTTTCTGCTTCGCTCTCGCTGGTAGTTGCCCAGCGTTTAGTACGTTGTCTCTGTCCAAAGTGCAAAAAACTTTATGAACCTGACGCTGAAGAGAAAGAGAAAATTGGATTTCAGGATGGAGAAAAGTTTTATCAAGCAGGCGGTTGTAAAGAGTGTCATTTTACGGGTTACAAAGGAAGAACAAGCATCCATGAAGTAATGGCAGTTGATACTGAATTAAAGCACTTGATTTGGCAGGGAAAATCTGATAGCATACTCAAAGAAGCGGCTGTGAAAAGTGGAATGGTAACCTTGCAAGCGAGCGGATTTTCTAAAATCCGTGCCGGAATAACCACTGTGGAGGAAGTGTTAGCAGTTACAGGAGCAGGATAAAATATCAAATTACGCTTTACATTTTAACGGTGGGAGAGTAAAGCGGACGAGGAGGCCGAGTGCTTAAGTTTAATTATACTGCGCGCAAAAAAAACGGGGAGCTTATTCACGGCGTGATGGATGCCATCAGCGAAGATGAGGTAGTTAATAGGTTGCAAGGACAAGATTTACTGGTTACCTCTGTGAGTTTTCTTTCGGGTAAAGATATTGGCAAAAAGCGAAGGGGCAGAAAATTTCATGCAGGGGTAAAGACCGATGACTTAGTTTTATTCAGCCGTCAGTTGTCTACCCTTTTGAATGCCGGTGTGCCTTTATTGCGTAGTTTAGATATTTTAAGTAAACAGGTAGAGAGCAAAAAACTTTATGATGCTTTGCAGGTGATAAAAGCTGATATTGAGGGCGGTTTTACCTTTCATGATGCCTTAAAAAAACATAGTAAAATATTCTCAGACTTTTGGATTAATTTGGCAGAAACAGGTGAAGCCTCAGGGCAGCTTTCTTCTGTTCTTGAACAAGTAGCTAATTATATTGAAGCTAAGGGTTCTTTACAAAGAAAGATAAAATCAGCTATGCTTTATCCAGTAATTATCTCTATCGTAGCGGCAGTTGCCGTACTGGTTTTTCTATTAAAAATTATTCCCACCTTTGCCGATATTTTTCAAGGCTTTAATATTGAACTGCCATTGCTAACAAGGATGGTAATGAAAGCGAGTGATATTTTCCGTTATTATTTTGTTATTGTTATCGGAATTGTGATTGCTGCTGTTATTTTTTTCAAAAAATGGGCGCAAACCAATTTTGGAAAACAGCGGCTTGATGCCTTTAAACTAAGTCTTCCTTTGATAGGTCCTTTGCTGCAAGAAATTTCTGTTTCCCGTTTTGCCTCTGCCTTGAGCACCCTGATCAAAAGCGGGGTGCCTATTCTACACTGTCTAAGTATAGTAAGTACGATAAGCGGAAATAAACTTTTTGAGGATGCAATTACTAAGGTGCGCGAAAAGGTTCAAGAGGGCGGGACAATGGCTGGACCATTGGAGGAAAGTGATTTATTCCCGCCGATGGTTTCTCAGATGATTACTGTAGGGGAAGAAAGTGGTGAATTAGGCGATATGCTCGAAAAAATTTCTGATTTTTATGAAGAGCGGGTTACTTCTACCGTAGGCAGATTAACAGCGGCTTTTGAGCCAATAATGTTGGTATTGATGGGTGGAGTGGTGGGTGTTTTAATTGTTTCAATGTATCTGCCGATATTCAAATTAACCAAGATTGCGGGATAGGGCAGAAAACAGTCTACAGTTAACAGTCTACAGTCTACAGATAAGAAAAGACAGAAAACAGAGGACAGAGAAGAGAAAAATCCGAATGACGAAATCCGAATGGGCGGAGGGCCGAATATCGAGAACCGAGTACCGAGGTTAATTTGAGAAAGGAGATGAAAGATGACTGTTTATGAAGAAATAAAACAGGGGTTGCAAGATATTATTGCGCCCGAGTTGCGGAGCATACAGACAGAGATTAAAAGGCTTGATGATAAAATGGATTCCGGTTTTGCAAGACTTGATGAGAAAATCGATACTGGCTTGGCAAGATTAGACGGAAAAATAGACTCTGGTTTTGCAAGACTTGATGAGAAAATCGATACTGGCTTGGCAAGATTAGACGGAAAAATAGACTCTGGTTTTGCAAGACTTGATGGTAAAATTGACTCTGTCCATAATGAATTAGGTTTTGTGCGAAATGAATTGCTTTCTAAAATAGAAAATTTAGATGATAAGTTGGAAATTGCTATGCAGATAAGAGAACGCTTGGCTTCTGTGGAGGCGAAAATGGGAGCGTTGGTGCATTAGAAAATATGCTACCAAATGAAAAATTTTGCCTTAGGGCAAGACCTTATCCTGCTCCGCTCGCTTCGCTCACTCTTCCGCCTAGGCGGAAGAAAGGAAAGGGGGTGATAATAACAACAAAAAATCAATGCAGAGAGTTTGTTAAGAAATGAATGTAATAAATATAAATTGATGCTCGGCAGTTAGCAGTTTAAAATTTAAGCGGTTGAGCGGTTAGTTAAGGAAGGATTTGTATCCTTAATGTCGTTTTTCCCTAAATCACAAGGGGAAAGGATGAACAAATAAGGATGCAGGTCCTGAAAAAAGGAGGGAAGATGAACAGGGTTAAGCAATGGATGAGAGGGGCTTTAAGGGGTTTTACACTGGTTGAGCTTTTGGTTGTAGTCATTATCATCGGTATCCTTGCCGCTATTGGTATTCCGCAATATACCAAAACCATTGAAAAGGCAAGAGGGGCAGAAGGCAGATCCGGTTTGGGACATATTCAGCAAGGAGAGAAATTATATCATACTGAATACGAGGAATATGCTAGGTGCGCTACCGGCACAGACGAAATAAACGAGGATTTGGATGTTCATATCACTGAGAAATTCTGGACTTTTGAGGTTACCTCAGGAGATGGAGGCACGCCAAACAACACAGAACATCAGGGTTTCTTAGCTAAAGCAACTCGCCGAAGTGGAAGATGCGCCAGCGCAACGCTGTATATGGATTATTGCGGGAATTTTGCTGAAAAGACAACAGATACATTTTGCCTGGTAGATGAGGCATGTGATAGTTGTACTGGAGGTTTTGTTGCTCCTGAGGAAGGTTGGGGTACTTGCGTAGATAATATCTAAAATAGAACAGCAGATTTGAGAGTTTAATTTTGGGGATTGTTTTGCGGCAATCCCCAAGGGTTAACCCCTAAAAGAAGAATAACCAAACATCAAGGGACAAACAAATTCCAACACCCAATAATCAATAACCAAACTAAGAAAGCAATTCTTGTTTGATTATTGGAATTTGGTTATTGGTTATTTCAATAGTATCTTGGTTATAGAGGTTTGTGAAGAAGGTGGCTACCACGCATGGTGTCCTGCTTTAACGGGTTGCCATAGTCAGGGAGAAACATTGGAGGAAACCAAGCAAAATATTACTGAAGCTATCCAGTGCCATATAGAAAGCTTAGCATTGGATAATGAACCTATTCCCGTAGAATCTGATGAGTTTATTGGCACGGTAACCGTTCCTCTGCCTGTGGTAGTTTAAAGCGATATCTTTAGGACTTTCGCATTTTGTTCCGTCACCGTGAGCAAGGTCCTTCGTTTTGCTCAGGATAAATTCATGGTCTCGTTGAACTCAGAATGTAGATTAAAGATGAGAAATTAAACCGGCCTCTTTTTTTACTTTTTCCAACCATCTTTTTTGCGCAGCTGCTCTTTTTTTCCAAAGCAGTCTTAATCTGTAAATTTCCTTTTCCTTGCCAAACTTTTCCTCTTCAAATTTAAAATCAGTATCCTTTCCTTCATTTTCTTCAACATAAAATTTCTTTACCTCTTCATCATTGGCATCTATTTTCCCTATATTTGAGTCGGTCAATTTAGAGATTTTCAAAGAATCTCTAATCTCTTCTTCAAACTGCCTTGGAGCCACTCTCAGGTATTGTAGAACCTGCCTGTATTTTTCTTTATTAAATCCCTGCTCGTTTTGAAACAAAGCAATTCCTTCAATTGTTTTAATCAATTCCTGATCATTTACCTCAATTCCTTCTGTTTTTGCTTTTTTTAACAGGAGCAAATTCTGCCATGCCTGTTCTTCAAGTTCTAAGTTCTTTCTCATCTCCTGATATTTATTCCCATAAATCAGTACTGCTCGATGTTCGCAAGCCTGCAGATTCTTATAGTATTCTCTCCAGGAGACCTTTTTCCCCGAAACTATCCCGGCATATTTCCTTCCTTTTGTTCGGTTAGGCACTCCCCAAAGAATAAAAGCGGGAATAATCAATATGATAGAAAATATCATTATTATTCTGGTTTTTTTACGGATTGCTTTTAGCATTCAATGAGCACGCAATCCAGTACTTTCTGAAAGGGCTGGATTGCTGTGCGAATTGACCCAGCACTTATTTACTAAACAATGTTTAAGGACAAAATCATAACTTTTAGCTTATAATAATTTTACCCAAAACAACAATTTGCAGTAAATAAGTGCTGGGAAATTCAGCCATACAATTTAGTCTCCTTGTAGTCGTCTAAATTGTGGCTTCATTTATTATATCACATAAAAATTTCTTGACAAGAAAATTTTTTGTGGTACACTTATGGTATGAAGTGGAGGAAAGTGGGAGAACACTTAAAACACTGATGGCACTGATAGGAAACACTGATGTCACTGATTCTTCATCAGTGTAATCATTCTTCATCAGTGTAATCAGTGATATGTAATCAGTGATAATATGTTTTATGGAGAATATAAGCACTCTTTAGATGAAAAGGGAAGGGCGATTATCCCCGCCGATTTTCGGCGAGTATTTAAGAAAAATAATATAAGTAAACTCTTTATCACTAAAGGGTTAGATTGTTGTCTGTTTCTTTTTAGCGAAGAGGAATGGAGAAAAGAAGAAAAAAGGTTTGCGACCCTTCCTTTCACAAAGGGAGAGGCACGCAGATTTAAACGACTCTATTTTTCCGGAGCGAGCGAGCTCTGTTGGGATAATCAAGGGCGAATTTTGGTTCCCTCTTATTTAAAAGATTACGCCCATATCAGAAAAGAGATAGTAATCATTGGAGTTTCCCGGCGCATTGAGATTTGGTCAGAGCGGGAATGGAGAAAGTTTTATGCCGATTCTTTACCCAAATTTGAAGAAATGGCTGAGCAGATAAATGAAACTCAGTCATAAACCAGTGATGCTGAACGAGGTTATAAAATACTTGCAGCCGAAAAGGGGGGATATAATTGTTGACTGCACCGTGGGTGCAGGCGGACATAGCTATGAAATTGCCAAATTGATTCTGCCCGAAGGGAAATTAATAGGTATTGACCAAGATAGAGAGGTGCTTAACTTAGCCCAAGAAAGACTGCGGGATTTCAAAAACTGCACCTTAGTTCACCAAAACTTTAGGGATATTAATTTTGTGCTTCAAGATTTGGGTATAGCCAAGGTGGACGGTTTGCTTTTTGATTTGGGGCTTTCTTCTTTTCAATTGGATGACCCCCAAAGAGGTTTTAGTTTTAGGTCAAGCGGGTATTTAGATATGCGAATGGATAGAGAAAATTCTGTTACCGCTTTTGATTTGCTGAATAATCTAACCAGCGAGGAATTGGAAAAAATATTTAGACAGTATAGCCAAGAGCGTTATGCGCGTCGGGTTGCGAGCGCTATTATGAGAGCAAGACAAGAGCAGGTAATTGAAACTACTATTCAATTAGCAAACATAGTAAAAAAGGCAATTCCTCGCCGAGGGGCTATTCATCCAGCTACGCGTGTTTTTCAAGCTTTGCGGATTGCCGTAAATCAGGAGTTGGAAAATCTTTCTGCGGTTCTAAGCAAAGCCATAAATTTTTTGAAGCCAAAAGGAAAAATTTGCGTTCTTTCTTTTCATTCCGGCGAGGATAGGATAGTAAAAAACGAATTTAAGAAATTTTTTCAATCTAAAACTTTGCACCTTCTCACCAAAAAGCCGATTATTTCCTCTAAAAAGGAAATTTCTGATAATCCGCGCGCTCGCAGCGCCAAATTGAGAATAGGAGAAAAAATATGAAATTTTTCCGCTCGAGTCAGGATTTTACTAAAAAAACTTTCTCAAAATGTCCTATTTTCCTGAAAGGGTTGTCCACAATCGCAGTCATTTTTTTAACCTTTCTGTATATTTACCAGCAGGTAGATGCAGTTAAAATTAGCTATGAAATCAAAAGCAATAAAGAAAAATTAACCTGCCTAAAAAAAGAAAACTTTGCCTTAGAATACAAACTTGCCTTATTAATTTCTCCGCAAAACTTGGAGAAAGAGATAAAACAGAGAGACATCCAGCTATGCTGGGAAGATAATCCAGAGGTAATGGCATTGGCAAAAAGGCAACCATTAAAGAATAGCCAGCAAAGAGCAAAAGGCAAAATTGAGGAAAGATATTTTGCTCAGGGGTTTTTGAAAGGTTTACTGCTTAGCAGAGAAGCAGAAGCGGAGCAGAGATAGGCTACAGGCTAATAAGCCACAGGTTTCAAGCTACAGGCAAGAAGAAGAAAAGAAGAAATTTAAGTCTTAAGTTTCTTGCTTGAAGCTTGTGGCTTGCAACCTGTAGCTTGCGACCTGTAGCTTGTAGCCTGCAACTTGTAACTTGTATACCAAAGCTACCAAATTTAAATCATCCTTTCTCTTTTTTGTTCTTGTTTTCCTTTTCGTTGTTCTTTTAATCCGTTTATTTTACCTGCAACTTAGCCCCTCCCCTCTTCCTTTTAAAGACAAACAGCAGTATGAGTTTGCTCTTTGCCTAAAGCCGCAGCGCGGAATTATTTATGACCGTAAAGAAAGAAAATTAGCAGTTTCTTTAACTGCTAATTCTGTATATAGTTTTCCTAAAGAAATAAAGGATAAAAATAAAACTGCTGCGGTTTTAGCCTCCATTTTGCATTTAGATAAAAAAACTCTGCTTAAAAAATTCTCACGGAAGTCTTTTGTTTGGATAAAAAGAAAAATTAGCTCTGCTGAAGAAAAAGCAATTAGAGACAAATTCTTAAAAGGGATTTATTTTCTTCCTGAAGAGAAAAGATTTTATCCGCAGGGAGAATTAGCCGCTCACATAATTGGATTTTGCGGTATAGACAATGAAGGTTTAGAGGGTATAGAGCTTTTTTATGACGATTATTTAAGGGGCCGCGAGGGTTGGAGATTTAGCGAAAAAGATGCACACCATTCCGAAATAGCCGCTTTTGAAAAACAAAACATTCCATTGATAAACGGCTATAATCTATTATTAACTGTTGATACTGTTATTCAATATATTGTAGAAAAGGAACTGAAGAAGACGGTAGAAGAATGCAAACCTTTGGCGGCAACAGTTGTTGTTTTAGATCCTCAAAATGGCGAACTTCTTGCTTTGGCTAACTACCCTACCTATAATCCTAATTTTTTCTCTTCTTTTTCCACTTCTTCCCGCCGCAATCAAGCGGTCACCGATTTTTTTGAACCCGGTTCGGTTTTCAAGATTATAGCTGCCTCTGCGGCTTTAGAAGAAAAGGTAGCAAAGCTAAAGGACATATTTTATTGCGAAAAAGGGAGGTATTGCTTTCGGGGACACATTTTGCATGACTATCATGCTTATGGAAAACTAAATTTTTCTCAGGTGATTGAAAAATCAAGCAATATTGGAATTAGTAAAATAGCCCAGATTTTAGGGAGAGAAAGGTTTTACAAATATATTCTTAAATTTGGTTTTGCTTCGCCCACAGGGGTGGATTTGCCCGGCGAGACACAGGGATTAATAATGTCTCCAAGAAACTGGCAGGATATTTCAATGCTGAATATTCCCATGGGTCAAGGAATAGGGGTTAGTTCTTTGCAATTAGGGCAGGCGATATCGGTTATTGCAAGCGGAGGGATGCTGTTCCAACCCCATGTAGTAAAGGAAATAAGAGATAAAAAAGGTGAGACGATAAGGTCATTTTCCAATTCCCCGCGCAGAATAATCAGCAAACAGACTGCTCAAAAAATGACCGAAATTTTGCAGAGAGTAGTGGAAAAAGGGACCGCTAAAAATGCGAAGATTAAGGGGTATAAAATAGCCGGCAAGACTGGCACCGCTCAAAAGGTGAACCCGCGTGGAGGTTATTATAAAGATAAATTTATCGCTTCTTTTATCGGTTTTTTGCCTGCTGATAAACCTTTGCTTTCTATAGTTGTGGTTATTGATCATCCGCAAGGCAAATATTTTGGCGGTACAGTAGCCGCTCCTTTATTTCAAAGAATAGGAAAGCAGGTAATGGAATACTTAAGATAGTAATCAGTTTACAGTTGACAAAAAACAGTCTACAGAAAACAGAAAAATATAATAAATATGAAAGTTCCCGAGTATTTGAAGCATAAACAAATAAAGAATTTTCCTCGCCTGCCCATGGAAGGAAGTATTGATCTTACCTACCGTTGTAACAATAACTGCCGTCATTGTTGGCTTAGAATCCCGCCAAATGCCGAACAAAAGAAAGAAGAACTTTCGTTTGAGCAAATAAAACATATTGTTGACGAAACCAGAAAAATGGGTTGCCGTAGGTGGTCTATATCCGGCGGTGAGCCAATGTTGAGAAGTGATTTTAGTAAAATATTTGATTATATTAGCGGCAATTCTATTTCTTATTCTTTAAACACCAACGGCACGCTAATTACCCCTAAAATCGCTCAGCTCCTGAAGAGAAAAGGGACTAAGATGGTTGTGCTTTATGGAGCTACGGCTGAAATACATGACCATATTACTCGTAATCCCGGTTCATTTGAAGCCGCTATACGCGGTTTTAGGTATCTAAAAGAAGCAGGAGCAGGCTTTATTGTTCAGCTTATCCCAATGAAGGATAATTACCATCAGTTTCAGAATATGATTAGCTTAGCGAAGTCCCTAAGCCCTCACTATAGGGTTGGTGCTGCCTGGCTTTATCTTTCGGCTTGCGGCGAGCCGGAAATAAATAAAGAAATAATAGGACAAAGGCTTCCTCCTGAGGAAGCAGTAGAGCTTGATAAGCCCGACCTATCTTATGAAGACTGGATGGAGAAGGAAAAAGGACACAGTTATTGTCACCAAAAAGAAGATGATCGCCTCTTTGCTTCCTGCATAGCCGCAAGACGTAATTTTCATATAGACCCCTATGGCCAAATGAGCTTCTGCGGTTTTATCAAAGACCCTGCTCTTCGTTATGACCTAAAGAAAGGTAGCTTTAAGGAATGCTGGGAGAAATTTATACCTTCATTGGCAGATAAGGTTAGGGGGGGGAAAGAATATTTTGAAAACTGCGCTTCCTGTGAGCTTCGCAGTGATTGCCGGTGGTGTCCGGTTTATGGCTATTTAGAACACCGCAGATTCTCGGCTAAAGTCGAGTATCTTTGCGAGGTGGCAAGGGAAAACAGAAAGTTCAAAGAGACTTGGAAAAAGAAGCACCGCCGTTACTATAGAATTGCCGATATTACTATACAGATTGATTCGGATTTACCCATAACCGATACCACTTTTCATCCTAAATTCAAACATTTTGAGGTAGATGGTCCCGGAAAAGATACAATTACTTTAAGGCATCACTTTTCGCTGCCTGATTTAAACAGTAAAAGTTTAAGCAGGGAGATTTATCGAAAACCGCCTTGGGCAATTTATAAAGATGGCAATTCATGGATATATTTGGGTATTTCACCGACAAAAGGAAATAAGAATCTCCACCGTGTGGTAGTTTTTAATCATAACCATACCCGCGTTAGAATATACAACGACAAGGAGGAGACCTTTCTTAAAGGCGGGTTGCATTCTTTAACTATGTTTCCCAGCGACCAAATACTTCTGGCGCGTATTCTTGCAGATAGAGAGGGTTGTTACTTGCATTCCTGCGGTGTAAATTTTGAAGGGAGGGGATTACTTTTTATCGGTCATTCTGATGCCGGTAAATCTACTATGGCAGAAATGCTAAAAGGGAAGGCTGAGATACTTTGTGATGACCGGATAATTATTCGCCAACCGCAAACCGAATTTAGGATTTACGGCACCTGGAGCCATGGTGATGTGCCCGATATATCGGCAAATTCCGTACCTTTAAAAGCAATTTTCTTTCTAAACAAATCTAACGAGAATCATCTTGAATTGCTTGAAGATAGAAGGGAAATCAGCAAAAGGCTTCTTGCCTGCCTGATAAAGCCCTTTGTTACCGCCGAATGGTGGAAGAGAATGCTCTCACTTGTAGAAAATATTTCCAGTCAAGTTCCCTGTTATGTATTAAATTTTGATAAAAGCGGCGGGGTGGTGGATTTGGTGGAAAAGAAGATTAAAGCTGAGGATAAGGTCGAGGTTGAGAAAAAATTTTTAACCTTCTTGTAGAGAAACAATGCCAAACAGATCTTATGTTGCAAAAAAGACTATAGCCAAAGCCTCTTTATGGAAAAATACGCGCCCGCTTTTGGGCAGGCTGGATATTGAGCTTACTGAGCGTTGCAATAATAACTGTATTCATTGCTGTATAAACCTGCCGGCAGATGATTTAGATGCCAAAAAGAAAGAACTTCCAACTAAAGATTTAAAAAAGATTTTAACAGAAGCCGCCTCATTGGGTTGCATGACTGTTCGGTTTACCGGCGGCGAGCCTCTTTTGAGGAAGGATTTTGAGGAGCTTTATATCTTTGCCAGAAAGCTGGGTTTGAAAGTTTTGCTTTTTAGCAATGCCACTTTAATTACTGCCCATTTAACAAAATTATTTAGGCATATTCCGCCTTTAGAGAAGATAGAAATTACAGTGTATGGTATGAAAAAAAGTTCTTATGAAGCTGTATCCAGAATGTCCGGTTCATTCGAAGCCGCCTGGAGGGGTATTGACTTATTACTGAAAAATAAAATTTCTTTTGTGGTTAAAGGGGCTCTTCTCCCAGCTAACAAAGATGAAATAGATGAATTTGAATCCTGGGCATCTACTATTCCCTATATGGATAAACCACCCTCTTACTCAATGTTTTTTGACCTTCGCTGCCGGCGGGATGGGGAAAAGAATCGACTCATAAAGAGTCTCAGGCTTCCATCGAAGCAAGGATTAGAGGTTCTTACCCGCCGGAAAGATAAATATGTTAAAGAGATGAAAGAATTCTGTTCAAAGTTCACCAGGCCCCCCGGCGATACGCTTTTTTCCTGCGGTTCGGGAGTTGGCGGTGGTTGTGTGGATGCTTATGGAAACTTTCAGCCCTGTATGATGCTCAGACACCCGGTAACTATTTATAGCCTCAAAAATGGTTCTCTTAAAGATGCTTTGCTGAATTTCTTTCCGAGAATGCGAAAGATGAAAGCCGCTAATCTTGATTACCTGTCCCGCTGTGCTAAGTGTTTCTTAAAAGGCCTCTGCGAGCAGTGTCCGGCAAAATCCTGGATGGAGCATGGCACTTTGGACACGCCGGTTGAGTATCTTTGCGAAATTGCTCATACTCAAGCAAGATTTCTGGGGTTGTTAAAAGAGGATGAAAAGGCATGGGAGGTGGAGGATTGGAGGGAGAGGATAGGGAAATTTGCAGGGAAAGAAATGGTTAGCGGTTTGTGATGAAGAGATACTAATAAATGATAAAAAGTTATAAGAATTCTTTTGTCCAAATTTTTCCCCTCTCGGAGTTTAAACTCTGGGAGAGGATGAAGAATAAGAGGAATCTTGTTTCCTTTGATTTAGAACTTACTGCCCGTTGTAATAATAACTGCCGGCACTGCTACATAAATCTGTCGGTAGAGGATAAGGAGGCGCACAAGAAAGAATTGTCATTTGACGAGATAAAAAGAATAGTTGATGAAGCTGTTTCTTTAGGAGCTTTGTGGTGTCTTATTACCGGAGGCGAGCCGCTCCTAAGAGAGGATTTTTTTGATATTTATGTTTATCTTAAGGAAAAGGGGCTTTTAATATCAGTTTTTACCAATGCAACATTAATTACAAAAGAACATATCAAATTTTTTAAAAGGTTGCCGCCGAGAGATATTGAATTGACAGTTTACGGAGTTACGCAAGAAACCTACGAAGAAGTAACCAGAAACCCCGCTTCATTTGACGCCTTTATGCGAGGCTTAAATCTTTTGCTTAAAAATGATATTAGGGTTCGTCTTAAAGCAATGGTTTTGCGTTCAAACATCCATGAACTACCTCAGATTGCCGATTTTTGCCGCGAAAAAACCAAAGATTATTTCCGTTTTGACCCCTTTTTGCATCTCCGTTTTGACGGAGACTCCAAAAGAAACGAGGAGATAAAATCTGAGCGGCTCTCCTCAGAGGAAATTGTGGCTATAGAACAATCAGACCCTGATCGCTTCCAAGCCTTGGAAGACGGGTGCGAAAAACTTATTAATTCTGAATTTTCTCATATTAACTGCAACCATCTTTTTCACTGCGGCACGGGTAATGGCAGTTTCAGCGTAAGTTACGACGGTTTCTTTCGCTTATGTTCTTCGCTTTGGCACCCTGATTGTATTTACGACCTAAAAAAAAGAAGTCTTGCCGAAGCTTGGCAAAATTTTGTTCCCCGAGTGCGTGATATGCGTTCAAACAGAGAAGAATTTTTGGAAAAATGCCGAGTCTGTCCTATAATTAATCTTTGTATGTGGTGTCCTGCTCACTCGCATTTAGAGAACGGAGAAATGGATATGCCAGTTGAATATTTTTGTGAAATTGCTCATGCCAGGGCAAAATCTCTGGACAGCGGGAGGAAGAAAGTTAAGGAAAAGGTTAAGTAAAGATCTCGGCCTAATCCTTTTTGCAAGGATATAAAATGAAGTTTTCTAATTTGATCCAAAATTTAGAAGTTATCTCTTCCCACGGCGGCGATCCTGAAATTAAGGGAATATCCTGCAATTCCGGGCAGATTCGCGAAGGTTATCTATTTGTGGCAATTAGGGGCGAAAAGAATAATGGCCACCGCTTTATAGAAGAGGCAATAAAACGGGGAGCAGTGGCAGTAATTTTAGAAGAGGATTTGCCATTAAGGCATAGTTTAGCATCGGTAAGGGTGGATAACTCTCGCCTTACTTTAGCCAAACTATCCACCCGTTTTTATGGTCGGCCTTCTTCGAAAATAAACCTAATTGGAATTACCGGCACCGACGGCAAGACGACTGTTTCTTATCTAATCAAAAGCATTCTGGAAAGTTTTGCTAAGAAAGTTGGTTTGTTGGGAACGATAAATTATGAAATTGGTAATAGGATAGTTCCGGCTACCAACACTACTCCTGATGCGGTTGTCTTAAATTCCTACCTGCATGATATGCTGGGGGAGAATGCCGATTATGCTGTTTTGGAGGTTTCTTCGCATTCTGTCTGTCAGCATCGCATTGATGGGCTTAATTTTAAAAGCGCAATATTTACCAACTTTGGACAGGATCACCTAAATTATCACCGCACTCTGGAGGATTATTTTCAGGCAAAAAAGGCTTTTCTGGAAAGCTTATCCTCCGAAGGCAAGCTTATTATTAACGCTGATGATGCGAGCTATGCAAGAATAATTAAAAACATTAAGGCCAAAATATTCACTTATGCAATAAAGAAGAGAGCAGATGTTTTTATTGAGCAGGATTCCTTGTCGCTTTCTTTGGAGGGGATTAAATTTAAACTTTGTCTTGAGTTCT
>DAOWIN010000167.1 GCA_030640885.1 Candidatus Omnitrophota bacterium | reverse complement strand
GAAACGGCAATTTTCGTCCGCCTAGGCGGATAAATCTCGGGTAAATCGTTCAATTCTGATAGCAATATCAGGATAAGAGAAATGACCATTTAAACACAGAATCCGGCTTATTATCTGCTTTCCTTTCTCGCAGTATGCGAGAGCCGAAGTTCCCCAAAGGGGAACTTCGGATAGATTGTATTTATATTTAGAGAGTAAAGAATGGGGAAGTGAAAATTTACCCCGTTAGAGAAAGCTGCTCCGAAGTTACATTGGAGTGATATAATATCTTGTAAAGCTGATGCTGGATTAAGAAGCAGCGTTGGTGTATATTATCTAGAAAACATAATTCTCTAACGGGGTTTATTATCCTTTTTTCTTTGCTCTTTGTTTTTTAGGTATTGTTTTTTAACTAAGGAAGAGGGGGATAAAAATGGAGCAAGGAATAAGAGCCATAAATGAAATAGTAGAAAAAGAAAGCATTTTTGTAGAGGAATTTTTCAGAGAGATGGGCAAGGTAATTGTGGGGCAGAAATATTTGCTGGAAAGACTGCTTATTGGTTTATTGGCTAAGGGGCATATTTTAATTGAGGGTATGCCCGGTTTAGCAAAGACTTTAACTGCTAAGATATTCTCCGATGTGATTGATGTGCAGTTTGCCCGTATTCAATTCACTCCTGATTTGTTGCCCGCCGATTTGATTGGCACTGTAATCTATAATCCTCAAAGCAAAGAATTTACTCCCAGAAAAGGACCTGTTTTTACCAATATTCTTTTAGCCGATGAAATTAATAGGGCGCCGGCAAAGGTGCAGAGCGCTCTCTTGGAAGCAATGCAGGAAAGGCAAGTAACCATTGATAAAAAAAGCTATGTTTTGAAAGAACCGTTTCTGGTTTTAGCCACTCAAAATCCCATTGAACAAGAAGGGACATATCCTTTGCCCGAGGCGCAGGTTGACCGTTTTTTACTGAAATTAAGTTTGAATTATCCAGACAAGGAAGAAGAATACCAAATAATGGAGCGAATGAGCAAACAAGAAGAAATAAAGACCAACAAGGTTATTTCTCCAAAAGATATTGAACATGCGCAAAAGGTAATGCAAACTATCTACATAGATAAAAAAATAAAGGATTATATTGTTAATATTATTTTAGCTACTCGTCCGCAGAATAAACAATTGCCTGAGAATTCTTCTTTGAGGAAAGAGATTGACAATTTAGTTTCTTACGGAGCCTCTCCGCGAGCGACAATTTATTTGAATATTGCCTCTAAAGCTCACGCCTTTTTGAGAAGAAAGGGGTATGTTACCCCGGAGGATGTGAAATCGGTCGGCTTAGATGTTTTGAGACACCGAATAATCGTTAATTATGAAGCTGAGGCTGAGGGCATAACTGCGGAGGATATTGCTAAAAAGGTTTTTGATGAGATAGAAGTTCCATAGAAAAATCAAAAATCAAAAATCAAAATGTAAAATTCAAGATATCTTGAGACTAATTATGCTCCCCAAAGAGATATTTAAAAAGATAAGAAAAATAGAGATAAAGACCAATAATTTGGTTGAGAATGTATTTGCTGGAGAATACCATAGTGTTTTTAAGGGACAGGGTATGGAATTTTGTGAGGTGCGCGAGTATCAACAAGGTGATGATGTTAGAATCATTGATTGGAAGGTCAGCGCCCGCATGGGGCATTTATTTGTAAAAAAATACATAGAAGAAAGGGAACTAAGGATAATTCTTTTGGTGGACGGTAGTTATTCACAAAGATTTGGCACTGTCCGCATGAAGAATGAAATTGCCGCCGAGATTGCCGCCGCTCTTTCACTAACCGCAGTAAATAATAATGATAAGGTAGGTTTGATTATCTTTTCCAACAGGATAGAAAAATACATCCCCCCAAAAAAAGGCAGAAAAAATGTTCTGCGGATGATAAGGGAAATTCTTTATTTTAACTCTGAACATAAGCAAACGGACATCAAATTTGCTTTAGAGTATTTAAATCAAGTAACTAAAAAAAGAAGTATTGTTTTTTTGATTTCCGATTTTTTAGACGAGGATTTTAGAAAACCTCTTTCTGTGGCAAGCAGGAAACATGATTTGATTGCCATAAGAATAGAAGACAAGCGGGAAAGCGATTTTCCCAATGTTGGTTTCGTAGAATTAGAGGACAGCGAAACAGGGGAGCAGATTTTAATAGATAGCCGAGATGAAAAATTCCGCCAGAAATTTGCCGTATTGCATAAAAGAAGAAAAGAGGAATTAAAAACAATGCTGCGTTCGCTCAATATTGACTTGATTGAAATTTGGACACATCAACCCTATGATAAATCGCTGATAGATTTTTTTAAGCAAAGGGCGAAGAGGATGAGATAGGTTTCAAGCTTCAGGTTTCAGGTTACAAGCAAGAAAAGAAAAGATGCAAGCTTCAGGTTGCAAGCAAGAAGGGCTAAGTTTCTTTTGGGTTTTATCTGAAACTTGCAGCTTGTAGCATGTAGCTTGTAACTTGTTACCGATGACAGATATTAGACCGCTTAAGTTTCCGGCAGAGATAAGCAGAGGGGTTTTGTTTTATCTTTTACTGGTTTTGCTTATTGCTGTTTTGGTGGTAGGGTTTTTCTACTTTTTAAAGAAAAAGAAGAGGCAAATTTCTACTGCTGAAAATATTTTTCCTCAGCTTTCTCCTGAGGAAATTGTTCATCAGGAATTAAGCGAATTAAATGCTTTATCTCTTATTGAAAAAGGCGAGCTAAAAAAATATTATTTTCGTCTTTCTGAGATTATGAGAAGATATATTCAGGGATGCTTTGAATTTGCGGCTTTGGATTGCACGACCGAAGAGATACTTAAGGAGTTAAAGAGAAAAAAGCTTAAATACAATAAAATTAATCTAATCAGAGGTTTTCTTACGCAATGCGATATGGTAAAATTCGCTAAATATAAACCCTCTATTGATGAAATTAAGGAAGACCTGAAGAAAGTTAGAGAAATAATACAGGCTTCAAGCTACAAGTAAGAAGGTTGCAAGCAAGAAGGATTAAGT
This sequence comes from Candidatus Omnitrophota bacterium, assembly GCA_030640885.1. Classification (GTDB taxonomy): domain Bacteria; phylum Omnitrophota; class 4484-213; order 4484-213; family 4484-213; genus DAOWIN01. The sequence goes on along the minus strand of DAOWIN010000167.1, from coordinate 7,009 downwards.
TTCTTTTGGGTCTTGCCTGAAACTTGCAGCTTGTAGCCTGCAGCCTGTAGCTTGTAACTTGAATATGTTTCATTTTGCCAACCCGCTATTTTTACTGCTTCTTTTTTTAATCCCCCTATTTTACTATTTAGACAAAAAATCAAAAAAAGGCAGGCTCAGATTTTCTAATTTGGACCTAATTAAAGAAAGCGGGGGAAAAGGAAAGATTTTTTTTCTTTTAACTCTGTTAAAACTTTCGGTTATTTTTCTTTTGATTATTTGTTTAGCTCGACCGCAAGGGGGAGAAAAAAGCAGGGAAATAACCAAAAACAGTGTGGATATTATTTTGTGTTTAGATATTTCGGGAAGTATGAAGGCTGAGGATTTTCAGCCCAAAAACAGACTTTATGTTGCCAAGGAAGTAAGTAAAGAATTTATTCAAAAAAGAAAGAACGACCGCATAGGTTTAGTGGTTTTTTCTAAACAAAGCTTTACTCAATGCCCGCTTACTTTAGATCATCAGCTTCTTCTCCAATTTTTAAAACAAGTAAAAATAGGAATGGTTGATGATGGCACAGCTATTGGATTGGGTATAGCCAATTCTATAAATCGCCTGAAAAACTCTGAAGCAAAAAGCAAGATAATTATTTTGCTTACTGATGGTGTAAATAATAGCGGTAAAATTGCTCCTTTAACCGCCGCCAATTTAGCCGAAACAGCAAAAATCAAGATTTATACTATTGGAGTGGGAAAAGAGGGATTTGCCCCTTACCCCGTGAATGACGCAGCGTTTGGACGGCGTTATGTCCAAATAAAAACAGAAATTGACGAAGAAACGCTGATTAAAATTGCCGAGACAACTAATGGTTTATATTTTCGGGCAGCTGATGCAAGCGGTTTGCGACACATTTATACCCAAATTGACAAAATGCAGAAAACAGAGATAAAGAGCAAGGAGTATGTTTCTTATTATGAATTGTTTCGCGTTTTTCTCTTTCCGGCTTTTATTCTGCTTTTGGGAAGAGTTGTTTTAGAAAATACATACTTTAGGAAGATACCGTAGCAAGCTTCAGGTCACAAGCTACAGGCTACAGGCAAGAGAAAGAAGGCTGCAAGATGCAGGCTTCAGGTTTTTTCTTTTCTTGCTTGCAGCTTGAGGCTTGCAGCTTAAAATATGCACTTCGCTAATCCTTTGATTCTAAATTTTCTTTTTCTTATTCCGCTTTTGGCGGTTTTTTATGTTCTTTGTTTTCGTCGTCAAAAAAAAGTAAAGCAAAAATTGGGAAACTTGGACATAATCGAAAAGATAAGCTCCCCTTTAAGAAAAGGAACACAAAGACTGAAAATTTTTCTTGTCTTTGCGAGTATTTTTTTAATTATCCTTTGCCTATCCCGTCCGCAAATGGGCAAAAAACCGATAAAAATAACACGCAAGGGAATTGATATTATCTTTTGTGTGGACACTTCCCTGAGTATGAATGCTCAGGATATTAAACCTAATCGGCTGATGCGAACAAAGCAGGAAATATCTTCTTTTTTAAAAAAGATGGGAGGTAACCGTGTTGGTTTAGTGGCTTTTGCCGGTGAGAGCTTTGTTCAATGTCCCCCAACATTAGACAAATCGGCTTTACGAATCTTTCTTGATGTTTTAGACACCGATCTTATACCTCAAGCAGGTACAAATTTAGAAAAACCAATCAAGCTTGCCCTTTCCTTGCTTGCCAAAAAGGAGACGCAAACAGGAGCAGACAAGGCGATAATTTTAATTACTGATGGAGAAAGTCATTTAGGAAACCCTTTATCGGCGGCTAATTTGGCTAAACGGAAAAAGGTTCGCATTTATACTATTGGAATAGGCAGTATTAGCGGTGAGCCGATACCTGTTTATGATGAAAAAGGGGATGTTAAGGGTTATAAAAAAGACAAGCAGGGGAAAATAGTAATGTCTAAGCTTAATGCAGACATTCTGCAAAGGATTGCGGCTGTGAGCGGAGGAGAATTTTATCATTTCGTTTCTTCAGGATCGGAAGTGGATAAGATTATTTCTTCGCTTTCGCATTTGCATAAAGAAAAATTTAAGCAAAAGATAGAAATGGAATATAAGGATAGATTTCAATATTTTCTTTTATTCGCTTTAGTATTTTTAGGGGCGGAGTTTGTATTGAGGGAGAGGGGATGAAATACGCTACACGCTACAGGCTACACGCTACAGGCTTTATGATTTTTGCCTTTTGCCTTTTGCCTTTTACCTTTTACCGCAATGCTTACGCTTCGGTGATTAGCGACAACAAGCAAGGCAATAGATTTTATAAAGAAGGGAAGTATGGAAAAGCCTTGAATGAGTACAAAAAGGCGGAAGGAAAAAAGCCGTCTTTGGCTGAAATTCATTATAACATTGGCAATACTTTTTATCAGCAAAAAGAATATGCAAGAGCATCAGAGGAATATGGCAGCGCGCTTTCTTTTGTAAAGCCCAAACAAGGAATATTTTCTTCTCAAGTTCATTACAATATTGGAAATTGCGAATATAGATTAGAAAATTTGCAGGGAGCTATTGATTCCTACGAAAAGACTTTAGAACTAAATCCCCAAGATAAAGATGCCCAGCACAACATTGGTTTTATTAAGAAATTGCTTAAACAAAAGCAAAAAGAGAAAGATAAAAAGGACAAGGAGAATGATAAAAAGAGTAATAAAAAGAATGAAAAGAAAGATAAAAAAAACTGTGAATGTGGAAAGAAAAAAGAGGGGAATGGGAAGCGGGAAACGGAAAGAAAGAAGAAAATAAAGAACAGGAAGGAAAGGAAAAAGAAAAAAGCAAACAAGAGCAATTTTCTTCTTACGCTGATGTTTTATTGGATAGTTTAGATAATGATGAAAAAGAGGTACAAAAAATCGTTAGACAAAGGTCTTCCGGGCAAGAAATAGAAGTAAAAGAGGATTGGTGATGGTAAGTTACAAGCTGCAAGCTACAAGCTACAGGCAAGAAAAGAAAAAAAAAGAGAAAGCTACAGGCTACAGGTTTAGGAAAGAAATTAAACAGAGATTTCTAAAATTATTGCTAATGATTTCTTTGCCAATGATTTTTTTATCTCCTGTTTATGCTCAAGATATTTCTTTTACCGCCTCTGTAGATAAAAATAAAATTGCTTTAAACGACCGCATAACTCTATCTATTTCTGTTTCCGGAGTAAAACAGATTTCCAAACCTATCCTTCCCCCGCTTCCTGATTTCACTGTCCATTCCTTTAGCCGCTCTCAGAATATTTCTGTTATCAACGGAAATGTTTCTTCAGCAATTACTTTCAATTATGGGCTTGTTCCTAAAAGGTTAGGAAAGCATACTGTTGGCGCGGCAAAAATAAATTATAAAGGGAAGATTTATACTACGCAACCTATCAGCGTAGAGATTATTCCGAGTTTATCGCATAGCGGTTCAAAAAAACAAGGTGCTCAATTAGGCATTCCTTCAAGTTCGGTATCAGAAAAAGGGGAAAAGGTATTTATCGAGCAAGTGGTAGATAAAAAAAGGGCTTATGTGAACGAGCAAGTTACCTTAAGTTTTCGCATTTATCAACGAGTAAATTTTTTACAAGACCCTAAATATAGCCCCATAGCCTTAACCGGTTTTTGGCAAGAAGGTTTGCCGCAAAAGAAATATTATAAAACAGTTGAGGGAGTAAAATATTTAGTTACCGAAATAAATACTGCCTTATTTCCTATTGCTTCCGGAAAATATGTTATTGAGCCGGCTTCTTTTATCTGTGTTATTGAAGATTTTTCTCAACGGCATTCCCGCAGTATTTGGGATTGGCAGCCATTTGAGGATTTGTTCAGTCGCGGGAAAACCCTGTCTTTGCGCAGCCAGTCGCTTGAAATAGAAGCAATACCTCTTCCTGAAAGTAGTCCAGCTAATTTTCAAGGAGCAGTAGGGGATTTTTCTATCTCAGCAAGCGTGGATAAAAACAAAGTAAAGATAGAAGAGCCGATTACCTTTACTATGAATATTAAAGGAACAGGGAATTTTAAAGCAATCACCGCTCCCTCTTTTCCTCCTTTTCCCAACTTTAAACAATACATCTCTGAAGGTAATTCTAAAATATTCGGCGAAGATAAAAAAATTCAAGGTGAAAAGAATTGCCAACATATCCTTATTCCCCAAAAGGAAGGAAAGTTCATTATCCCAGCGATTGAATTTTCCTATTTTGCTCCTCAACAAAAATCTTATCAAACAATAAAAACAGAGCCAATTTCTGTTGAAATTTTAGCCAACCCCTTTGTCCAAGACAAAAATTTCTCGTTTTCTCCGAACAGCATAAAAAAAGAGTTTCCTGTCCATTCTCAAAAAAATTATCTTTTAATTTTGGCTAATCAAATAGCAAAAGGAATATTTTTATTGGGAAAACTTTTATGCCAATACAGAATTTTTCTGTTGTTTTTCTTGTTGGGTTTTTTAATCCTTCTTTTTGGGAGAAAAAAATATAGACAGCAAAAGCAAAGATTATCAACAGACATAAAATATGTCCGTCAACGGCGTTCATATAGTTTAGTTAAGAAAAGATTAGGGCAAGTGAGCAAATATTTAAAAAGAAAAACAATTAGCGAAAAAGATGAAAAGGAGTTCCATGCTTTGTTATTCAAAGCTTTAAGCGAATATATTGCTGACCGCTTAAATATTTCTGCGAGCGGAATAACAATCAATCAGATTGAATCTTCATTAAGGAAAAAGGGAATTTCTGAAGAGGTTATCCAAAAAGCGATAAATTGTTTGCATCATTGCGAATTACACCGCTTCGCTCCCCATCAGGAGCGTTCCTCTACGGTTAGATTAAATCAAATGCGGGAATTAGCAAAACGGGTAGAAGAAATTATCGTTTATTTGCAGAAATGTCCAATGAGATGAAAACAGAAAACAGAAAACTGAAACAATTCCCTTCCCGAATTTCTCAGGTTTTAGAGTTAGCTGCCCAGATAGCCGAAGAACAAAGTTTATCTATTTTCGTTGTGGGTGGATTTGTGCGTGATTTCTTTTTAAAGGTTAAAAATTGGGATATTGATTTGGCAGTTGAGAGCGGAGATTTTGAAAAAGGGTTTAAATTTGCCCGAAATTTAGCCAAGAGATTAAAGGGAAAGATAACAATTCATCGCGGATTTGGCACAACAGTTATCTTTTGCGATTTTAAGGGAAAAAAGATGCGTATAGATGTGGCTAATGCGCGCAAAGAAAGATATAAAAAGCCGGGAGTTTTACCTGATGTCTGTTCGGCAGGCATCAAGGAAGATTTGGCGCGGCGGGATTTTTCAATAAATGCAATGGCGGTTTGCTTAAATAAGAAAAAAGAAGGAGAATTGGTTGACCCTTTTGGCGGCAGGCAGGATTTGGAAAGAAAAAAAATAAGGATTTTGCATAATTTGAGTTTTATTGATGATCCTACGCGTATTCTAAGAGCAGTGCGGTTTTCCCAGCGCTATAATTTTAACATAGAAGAAAAAACCGAGAAGCTCATTAAGCAGGCAATAAAAAAGGGAATGCTAAAGAAATTAAATGAGAAGAGAATAAAAAAGGAAATAGAATTAATTTTACAAGAGAAAAAGCCGATGTCGGTTTTTAGTCAGCTTATTTCTACAGGGGGTTTTAATGATTAAGCAAGCACTCAATAAAATTATTCAAAGAGTTGATTTGGAACAAAATGAGATGGAAGAGGTAATGCAGGAGATTATGAAGGGTGAAGCGACCCCTGCTCAAATTGCCGCCTTTCTTACCGCTTTGAGAATGAAAGGTGAAAGCATAGAAGAGATTACTGCGGCGGCAAAAATTATGCGGCAATATGCAGTGAGAATAGAGACAAAATCCGATGTTTTGGACACCTGTGGAACTGGTGGAGACAGCAAAGGAACATTTAATATCTCTACAATCTCGGCTATTGTATCTGCATCTGCTGGTGCGGCGGTGGCAAAGCACGGCAATCGTTCGGTTTCCAGCAAATGCGGTAGCGCCGATGTTTTAAAGGCATTGGGAGTAAATATTGAAATTTCTAAAGAAAAGGTAGAGCAATGTTTGCAACAGATTGGCATTGCCTTTTTATTTGCCCCCTTACTTCATCCGGCAATGAAGAATGTTCTCGGTCCCCGCAGGGAAATCGGTATCCGCACAATATTTAATATACTGGGTCCTCTAACCAATCCTGCCACAGCAAAATTCCAATTGTTGGGGGTGTATGATAAAAAATTATGTTCTTTATTGGCGAGTGTTTTAAAAAATTTGGGTTCTCAGCATTGCTTGATAGTGCATAGTGGCGATGGAATGGATGAGGTATCTACTGCCGCAAAAACCTTTGTCTCTGAGTTAATCAATGGTGAAATCAAGAATTATGAGATTGACCCTGCTGATTTTGGTTTTCCGTTAGCAAGAATAGAAGATTTGCAGGGAGGAGATGCGGAGAGGAATGCGGAGATTGGTTTGGATATTTTAAAAGGCAAAAATTTTCCTCCCCGCGATATTGTTCTTCTTAACAGCGGTTGCGCAATTTACGCCGCCAATAAAGCAGATGATATTAAAACGGGAATTGAAATGGCAAAGGAAGCAATAGATGCAGGCAAGGCATTAAAAAAATTAGAGGAATTGAAAGAGTTCACGAATAGTTGAAAACCCTGTTCCAAACCCGCATTAGAATTGGGTTGGAATTGTCTTTGGCAATAGTTTAATCAATGGAAAAAATAGAGTTAAATCAAGAGTTTAAAAAAGCGTTGGATTTGATTGAAAATACTGCTCAAAATGTTTTCATTACCGGCAAAGCAGGCACAGGCAAATCCACATTTCTTGAGTATTTTCGCAGTACAACAAATAAAAAGGTGGCGGTATTGGCGCCCACAGGGGTTGCGGCATTAAATGTAGGCGGGGAAACCATTCATTCCTTTTTCAGATTTAAACCCGACATTACTCTCCAGAAGATAAAAAAGAGAAGCAATAAAAAAATCTATAAGAAAATAGACATTATTATTATTGATGAAGTTTCTATGGTGCGGGCAG
>DAOWIN010000045.1 GCA_030640885.1 Candidatus Omnitrophota bacterium | reverse complement strand
GACTGCCCGCCATAAACCTTAACGCCTAATCTCTTTGCTCGACTATCTCTTCCGTTTTGTGAACTTCCCTGTCCCTTTTTATGAGCCATTTTTTTTCTCCTTCTAACTGAGTGAGGGTAGCCCTCAATCAAGCTCAATCAAGTCTGTCTAAGAACGAAGCAAAACTCCAATAGAAAACTTCGCTAAAAGTCTCACTTCGTTTAAAAACGCGAAATATTTCAAAATTGCTATTTACAGCAGACACAAGCTAATCCTAAATCATGGCTGCCGGTGAAGTGCGCAAAAGGAATAGGACAAGAAACCCCAGGTGGACGAAAAAGTGTATCAAAGGTACCTATCACTTGCTCACAACAACCCCAAGTGCCAAGGTCTCTTTCCTTCGTCTCGCCAACAGGACAATTACATGAAACCAAAGAAGTGGAATAATAGGTATAACAATATTCATTTCCCCCGCCCCTCACCTCATACACCGTATCACTGTTGGCAATAGAACCAGAAGTATAATCATACTGATGATTATTATTTGTATCTTCAAAGATAATTACATCATTATCTTTAATAAAGGTTGGTTCTTCATTAGTTCCAGAATCATCTATTACAAATGCACCAGTTACTGGCACTCCAGCTATTTCCCCACATCCACCTACATTTATCGGCTCTCCCCCAATGCACACCATCAAGCCCTTTGCTCCCCACTTCTCAGACTGGCTACCTACGGGAGTTATGATTGTGCGTATTTTTATCGAGTCGGCGGCACAATAGTTCATAGTTGTTTGCTCATAGTTCATAGCAAAGACAAACAAAAAAAGAAAAATTATAGATAATTTCCTGCCCCCCTTAAATTTTAACAACTTATCCTTATTCATTTTCATTTTATGCCTCCAGTTTGGGTTTATGGGGTTCATTGGGTTTATGGGGTTAATTGGGTTTAACTCCATAAACTTCCATTAACTTCAATAAACTCTATTAACTTTGTAACTTTGTAACTTTTTTTATTGTTGTTATCCTGCAAGTTTTAGCAATCGAATACTTTTAACTATATTTTTTTGATCTATAAGCTGTTCGCTAACAAATTTGTGTAATATGCTTGATATAAGTATTTGGTAGGGAACGCCTTCATGTTCTGCGCGTAATTTTAAAAGATCTATGTCCTGGCTATTAACCCTTAGGCTAATATTTTTTTTCTCATTTGCTCTTTGAATTATTGCTTCAATTTTTTTGCGTTTAGCAGGAGAAGCAGGTTTATATTTTGAGATATTGTTCTCGATTTCTTGTTCATAGTTGTCTAATATTGTTTTTTTCATTTTTCACTTCTATATTTTTTGTGAAGCTTCCTGCTAGGGAAAGCAGTTTTTAATATAATATTTTTGTTTTCATCAATAATAAAGGGCACAGCATGAATATAATTATGAAATTCTATGACAAAAATACTTTGATTTTTTCTTTTTGGATGATCAATAATGTCTAAGTAATTGTTGCGCAATATAATGTCGGATATTTCCTCGAAACTAATATTACGTTCTAATTTTAGCTCTATGTCTTTATTGTCATCCCCAAATAATCATACTTAGCAAATTTCATTTTGATAGTTGGTTATATATTCCTTTTCTTTTACCAACAATAAACCTCGCCGCCGCAAGCGCCCCTTGGGCAAAAGCATCTCGCGAATGTGCGCGGTGTCCTAATTCAATCCTTTCACCTTCAGCAATAAAAACCACTTTATGCTCACCAACAACATCTCCCCCGCGTAAAGCGTGAATGCCAATTTCACCCTTCTGACGCAAAGCCGCGCCCTTACGGCCGTAAACCCCTATTTCCTCTAACCTTTTATCTCGTGAAACGGCAACTATTTCTCCTAACCTTTTGGCAGTGCCACTGGGGGCATCTTTCTTAAATTTGTGGTGCAGTTCTGTAATCTCTACATCATAATTCTCGCCTAATCTTTCGGCTGCCTGCTTTACTAAATCAAAAAGCAGGTTCACTCCTTGGCTCATATTGGGTGAAATAAAAACGGGGATATCTTTGCCGGCTTCAGTTATTTTTTCTCTCTGCTCAGGGCTAAAACCAGTAGTGCCGATTACTATTGCCTTTTTGTATTTTCTAACAACCGCAAGATGTTCAAGACTTGTTTCGGGATTAGTGAACTCTATTATTACATCACCCTGATCGATTATATCCTCTAAGTTATCTTTTAGATAAATACCCAATTTTTCCTTTCCAATTATTTCGCCAATATCTTTTTTTAATGAGAAGTGATTTTTGTTTTCTAATCCACCTATAATCTTTAACCCCTCATTATTCAAAGCTAATGCGGCAATCCTTCTACCCATCTTTCCGCAATAACCGCTAATAATTATGTTAAGCATTTTCTACCTATATTATTTTCTGCACAAATATCAACTACCCAAAATTCCTTCAATTTCTTTGCTATTTACGATATGCATCCTTACGGTGCCGCACACGGTAAATTATCACCAGATGCTCTTTAACTCTTACTTCATAAACTACTCTATAATCCCCAACCCGAAGGCGATAAACTGATTTAGCTCCTTCAATCTTATAGCAATCTGATGGAAAGGGATTTTTCCTAAGCATTTCTACTTTCTCTACAACTCGAGGAATTTGCTTTCTATCAATTCGCCGTAGCTCTTTCTCGGCAGAACTTTTCCATTGGATTTTAAAGAACTCCATCGTTTTTTAATTGCTTCTTTAATTTATCGAAATTTACAGTTGACTCATCTCTGCGTTCAGCAATAACAGCAAGGTCATGAATATCTTCAAGCAATCTTTCAAACCTCTGCAGAGGCAGAATCACCGCTGTCTTTTCTCCGTTTTTGTTAATAATATACTCCTCTTCCAAAACTCGCATTTCTATCCTCCAGTTCATTATAAGGGCGATAGAGAAGTTGCCCCTAATTATACCTTTCCTTCCTCTCGCCTGAGGCGGGAGAGCCTGCGAGAGTGAGCCCGCTTCGCCGATTCAGCGAGGCGAGTGAAACGAACGGACGCAGAATAGGTCTTTCTAAAATTTATTCTTATCTTTTAGCTAATAAATTTGTTGGGATAAATCTTTTTGCCCACTTATTTAAATTCAAAACTTTCCATTACGCTGTCAAATTCCTCCATATCGATTGTATGTCGCGAAAGAATAGTTGCAAATCTAATCACAAACATTTTCTTATCTCTATTTGTATAAAAAACTTTCAATTCTTCAATGACATCTTTCTTCCCACGAAAATATAACTCCTGCCAAATGATATTATTGATCACTCTTTCCTTGTGCTGAATTTCTTCAATGCTGTTAAATGTCTGAGAAAACCCCTTCTTAAATTCTCTGGTAGTCTCACCAATAGAAGCAGAAGCAGGATAAACCATTACTATAAAAGTAAGCCCCCACCCTGTATCTTGATCTAGTATAGGACTTATAAATATAGCTGAACTATCCATAGCCCCTGTATCGTTAATCTTCCATCCCGCAGGAGGAATCAATGAATAGCCATCGGAAGAAACATATCTGCCTTCTATATCCTGTGTCTCTGACACTATTTTGTTCATCTCTACTTGCTTACTTAATCCACTAGAAGTCAACCCACTATAAAGTTCAAAAAGACCAAAAATGATGAGAATGGGGCATAGTATCTTCATCATCTTGCCAAATTTGCGTCGCCAGATTTTCATCTTTTCCTCCTTTTCGGGTTTAACTTTTATCTTTCCATACGCTAAAAGTAATCCGTAAATTCCCCCGAGAACTGGTATAATCCCACTAAACTTATCATAATATCCCCACATTTTACTTAACCTCCTTTTTATTCGCCCACCGAGTTACTATGGCAATAATACTTGCAAATATAATAGCCATAATAAACACTGAAACCAAAATAACCCAATCAATTTTACCATACTCTGAACGATAACGGATAACAGTAAAAATTAGACCTAAGGCTACAGCAAAACTCATCAATAAAATCCCCTTCCGGTTTATTAATTTATTTTGTTTCATTTTTTACTTATCCCTTTTATTTTTTTGCAAAACAAATTTCATAAAATCACAAGAACGAAAGAAGTTTTGCGTTTTGAGCGAACATCAAATTTAGCACATAGCACATAGCGTTTAGCGGATAGTAAAAACTATAAACATTAGAGCTTACGGTTTTTTTGTCTTCCTATACGCTATACGCTAACCGCATTCGCCTCGCTCTCCACTTGCTTCTTGCTCAAGCTAATTTTTCCCTGTTCATCTATCTTGATTACCTTTACCCGAACTTCATCGCCTAATTTCAGCACATCCTCTACTTTTCCAACATAGCCGTTGCTTAATTCAGAGATATGGATAAGACCGTCCTGCCCGGGAAGAATCTCACAAAACGCTCCAAAATTGGCGATTTTTCTGACCTTCGCTGTATAGAGCTTGCCTACCTCTGCTTCTTCGGTAAGTTTTCTAATCGTTGCCACTGCTTCTTCAGATGCAGATTTATCCGGCGAAGCAATTGTAATTTTACCTTTATCATCTACATCAATCTCTGCCCCTGTCTTCCTGATAATCTCTTTAATGATTTTGCCTCCGGGACCAATTACGCTTCCTATCTTGGATGGATTTATTTCAATAATAGTAATCCGCGGGGCATAGGCGGAAAGCTCTGCCCGCGGCTCGCTTATCGCCGCAGTCATTTTGTTTAATATTTCAATTCGTGCCTCTCTGCTTTGTTTAAAAGCCAGCGACAAAATCTCCAGACTAACACCCTCAATCTTTAAATCCATCTGCATCACTGTAATGCCCTTAGAAGTGCCGGCAATCTTCAAATCCATATCACCATAATGGTCCTCATCGCCGGCAATATCCGTAAGGATAACGGCTTTGTCCTTTTCCTTTATCAAACCCAGGGCTATACCAGCCACCGCTGTTTTTATGGGCACCCCGGCATCCATAAGAGCAAGGCTTCCTGCACAAACAGTTGCCATACTGGAAGAACCATTTGACTCCAGAATGTCAGAAACTACCCTTATTGTATAAGGAAACTCCTCTGGATTGGGAAGAATAGTTTTCAAAGCTCGTTCGGCTAACGCTCCATGCCCAATTTCTCTTCTGCCTGGCCCACGGAACGGCCTCACCTCTCCCACGCTAAAGGAAGGAAAGTTATAATGCAACATAAATTTTTTGCGGCTTTCTCCCTCTAAAGATTCAACAATCTGCTCATCCATTTTTGTGCCTAATGTAACTACGGCTAAACTCTGGGTTTGTCCTCTGCTAAATAGAGATGAACCATGTGTGCAAGGGAGAACACCGGTCTCACACTCCAACGCTCTAACCTCTTTCAGACCTCTCCCATCCTGCCTTTTCTCTTTCTCTGCAATTAAACATCGCAACTCTTGTTTTTTCAAGTCCTGCAAAATTGATTTAATCTCTTTACTTATCTCCTCAGCAGATAACTCTGATTGAGCATCCTCCAAAATCTCTTTTTCCGTTTTCTCAAATAATAAAGCAAATTTCTCCTCGCCTTCTTTTTTATCTTTTAATTGGACAATCTCTTCTATTTCCTTACTGCTAATCTCTTGGACCTTTGAATAAAATGGAGAACTGGCTATCTCCTTCGGGCAAACCTTTTTGCTCTTTTCCTTGCCGCATTCCTCTTTTATTGCTTCCTGCAAAATAATTATCTCTTTAATTGTTCCTTGGGCAATTTTTATCGCCTCCAACGAAATATCTTCGCTTGTCTCTCTTGCCTCGCCTTCCAACATTATCAAATCCTCTTTTGTTCCGGCAACTACTAAATTCAATTCGCTTTTTTCTAATTCTGCATAAGTAGGATTAATAATAAACTGCCCATCCTCAGCCCTGCCTATCCTTACTGCCGCCGCTCTTTTATCAATGGGAAGGTCAGAAAGAGCCAAAGCCGCCGAGGCGCCATTTATGGCCAACCAATCAGGCTCGTTTTTTCCATCAGCAGATAAAACCACAGCAACAACTTGAACTTCATAATTAAAATTCTTGGGGAATAAAGGTCTCACTGTGCGGTCTATCAATCTTGAACTCAAAATCTCTTTCTCTGTGGGTCTTCCTTCCCGTTTGAAAAAACCACCCGGGATTTTTCCTGCAGCGTATGTCTTTTCTCGATAGTCAACACTTAAAGGCAGAAAACCGCGATCCTCTTTTGGTTCTTTACTCCAACTGACTGCCACCAAAACCACTGTCCCACCGCATTGAACAGTAACTGCCCCCGCGGCTTGCTTAGCCATTCTTCCCGTTCTAATAACAAAATTTTCTTTTCCTATTCTTATTTCTTTTTCCATAATTAAATAATTGTGATAATAGTGATTACGGTAATAGTCTTACGATAATCTTTGCTTTTATCTTTACAATCTTCTCTTGCTATAACTTCGCTATATCAGTCATAAACAAACATAGTAAGTTTTATAGCATTTCTTTACTTTCGCAGTCCTAATTTACCAATAATTTCTTGATATTTAGAAATGCTTTTTTTCTTCACATAATTCAACATTTTTTTCCGCTGGCCAATCAGTTTAAGCAACCCCCGCCGCGAGTTATTGTCTTTTTTAAACCTCTTGAAATGCTCGCCTAATCGGTTTATTCTTTCGGTAAAAAGGGCAATTTGTACTACGGAAGAACCAGTATCCGCTTTGCCTACCTTAAATTCCTCCACTATCTCCTTCTTTTTTTCTTT
>DAOWIN010000108.1 GCA_030640885.1 Candidatus Omnitrophota bacterium | reverse complement strand
TTTTAAATTTTGATATTTGATATTCGATATTTAGAATAAACTCATCTGCTTTTCTTTCTCCGGCTCGGGAAAAATTTTAACCCTGCCGTATTCTCCGTCATAGCCCGGTTTAATATCCAATTCCTTTTTTCTTACCCTGATAATCCCTTCGGCGATGCGATGTGGCAGTTCTTTTTTCAGCTGCTCCTCCGACATATTCAGCAGTATATTAAATTCACTGCCAAAATTCTGTATTAAGGAAAAATATTCTCTTCGCACACCTACGCTTTCTGTACCTACATTATGAACCTCGGCAATAATCTCATCTAACGGGATTAGGCATTTAAAAGGAATAGTTTTTGGGGGTTGGAAATTCTCTGGGCGGTCGGCAAGCTGGTCCACTCGGTTCATTACTCCCACAGTCAAAGGCTTGCCACATTTGGGACAGATGTTATTATGGGTTTTTGTCTCGCTTGGCGAAAAGCAAACATCGCAGTTGCGATGCCCGTCAAAATGGTATTTCCCTTCCTGAGGAAAAAATTCAACAGTAGATAAAAATCTTTTATTGTCTTTCTTTTTCAAGGTATCTATAATTTCATAATAATCTAATTCGCAATCAAAAATATTTGCCTCCCTGCCAAGACGGCTGGGAGAATGGGCGTCAGAATTACTTATCAGAGCAAATCTATCCAATTCACTCCATCGCCAATTCATTGACGGATCGCTACTTAATCCCGTTTCCAAAGCATAAATATTAGCGGTCTGCTCATCAAAACATTCCTCAATTTTATCAAAACCGGTTTTTGAACCAAACAAACCAAACCAAGGCGTCCAAGCATGGGCAGGCACCAAAAAACAATCCGGACAAATGCTAAATATAATTCGGGCAAGCTCGGCTGAATCCAGAGATAAAATTGGACGTCCATCAGCGGCTAAATTACCATAACCGCTTAAAGCAGAGTTGATTTCATCGACAACTTTAAAGGAAGGGGCAAAGACAAGATTATGAATGCGGCGGGTTTTTCCATATTTGGGATAAATATTGTTAATTTCAACGCTGAGTATAAAATGCACATTCTGGTAAATGAACAAACCATTATCTAACGGCTCTAATTTGCCCTTTAATTCCTCCAGCCAAAGATGATGCGTCCAATCGCCTGTGCCTAATAGTTTTATGCCTTTTAACTTCGCCCATTGAGCCAAATGCTCTATATCCATATCCTTGCTGGTGGCGCGGCTATACTTAGAATGAATATGAAAATCAGCGATAAACATATTTCAAGCTACAGGTTGCAAGCTACAAGCTTCAAACCTCAAGTTTTAGAACAAAATTTGCAAAAATTCTACTTCTCATTTTATCTTCTAACCAACAAAAAGATAAACGCTAAATATCCTAAAAACATCAGCAAACCTTCCTTGCGGGTTATCTTATGCCCTGTCTTCATAACTACAAACAAAGAGGCGCTAAACAAAAGCAATATCGGAAATTCAAATCTCAATACCGAAGGCTGAACATCAATGGGTCTTATTACAGAAGCTATTCCCAAAACGAATAAAATATTAAAAATATTGCTCCCGACAATATTCCCTACGCTTATACTGGGAATTTTCTTAAAACTTGCGGTTAAAGAAGCCGCTAATTCGGGTAAAGATGTTCCAACAGCAAATACAGTAATACTGATAATCCAAGGACTTATGCCAAAAATCTTTGCCAAAACAACACCGGATTTGACCATTAGGCTTGCTCCAAAGACAACCAAGCCCAATGAAAAAATAGACAATATGCCAATTACAAACTTTGAATTTGTTTTCTTAAATACTTTTCTAAATTTAAACCCGCTTAAATCTTCTGCAGAATGATTTTTTGCTCCTTTATAAGCGAAAAAAAGGAAGGCAATAAATAAAGAAAGGAAAATAAAACCATCTATTCGGCTAAGAACCAAATCCAAACTTAAAAAGTAGATAAGAACGGTTGCTAAAAGCATTATGGGGAGTTCTTTCTTGAAAATATTTTTGTCCACTGCCAAAGGCAGCAAAAGAGCGCAAAAACCCAAAACCAAACCAATATTGGCAATACAACTACCAATAATATTCCCCAAAGCAATCGCTTTATAACCCTTCAGCGCCGCCACAATACTTATTCCCGCCTCAGGAGCAGATGTTCCAAAAGCAACAATCACAAGCCCAATGAACAAAGGAGCTAATCTAAAAATATGAGCAAGTTTTACCGAGCTTTGGATAAGATAATCCGCCCCCCAGATTAAAATAACCAATCCCAACAAAAGCAAAAAGAGATTAAAAATTGTTTCCATTTATTTTGTCTTTTAGTTAGCCTGAATCTTGTAGCTTCCTCTTGTCTTTTCTTTTCTTGCCTGTAGCCTGAAGCTTGCAACCTGTAGCTTATCTTTTATACACCACTTTCCCTTTGCAAATAGTGACAACTACTTCTCCTTTTAATCTTTTTCCCAAAAATGCCGAGTTCTTACTTTTGGAAAGAAAATTTTCTTTTTTAACTATCCACTGTTTATCTAAATCCACGACAGTTAAATCTGCGGAATTACCAATGCTCAAATTAGCGGCGGGAAGATTGAAAATCTTTGCTGGATTAACTGACATTTTTTCAATCAACTGCGGCAAATCCAAAACGTCCTTTTCCACTAATTCTGTAATTCCTAAAGACAGAGCAGTTTCTAAACCAATAGTGCCAAAAGGGGCTTGACTAAAAGGCAACTCCTTTTCCTCAGAAGAATGCGGAGCGTGGTCAGTAGCAATCGCATCAATAGTACCATCTTTTAACCCCTGTTTAATCGCTTCAACATCATCTTTACTACGCAAAGGAGGATTTATTTTGAAATTAGGGTCAAAACCTCTTGTACATTCTTCTGTGAGTGTCCAATAATGCGGAGCGGTTTCGCAAGTTATCTTAATTCCCTCTTTCTTTGCCTGCCGAATCAACTGCACTGACTTTTGGCAGCTGATATGGCAAAAATGAATAGGAACATTCAAAAATTGGGCAAGTTGAATATCGCGGGCAACCATTATTGATTCAGCAACTGTTGGAACCCCTTGTAAACCTGAGGTCGTAGAAACAAAAGACTCATTTATCAAACCATCTTTGGATAAGCCCCTATCTTCGCAATGAACACTGATTAGTAAATTAAACATTCGGGCATATTCCAACGCCCGGCGCATAACTTTGGAATTTTCAATGGGATTGCCATCGTCGGATAAGGCAACAACCCCGGCTTTTTTCAATTCACCCATCTCGGCAAGTTCTCTACCTTCCTGTTTTTTAGTTACTGCTCCTAAAGGATAAATGTTTATTTTTGTTTCCTTGGCTTTTGCATAGATAAATTTGATAATCTCCTGATTGTCGGCTACTGGTTGGGTATTAGGCATACAGCAAAGAGTGGTAAAACCCCCTTTTGCGGCGGCTCTTGCCCCGCTCAAAATTGTTTCCTTGTCTTCCTGCCCCGGTTCGCGCAGATGACAGTGAATATCAACCAACCCCGGAATCACAATCTTACCGCAAGCGTCAATGGTTTCACAATTGCTCTTTTTTATCTTGTCTCTTATTTCCCTAATCTTCCCCCCGCTAATAAAAACATCGGCTATTTTATCAATCTTGTTCTGGGGGTCAACTATCCGCCCTTGTTTAATTAATAACATTTCTTTTTTATTTGCCAATGAGACATTTCAAGTCAGACTTGTTTTGTTCCATTAGCGATTTGCCAACAGATAAATTGCCGCCATCCTTACAGCTACGCCATTATTTACCTGTTCCAAAATTACAGAATTCTCATCGACAACATCGGCGTCTATTTCCACACCGCGATTTATTGGACCGGGGTGCATAATCAAAATATCCTTCTGAGCTTTTTTTAGCCTTTGTTTAGTAATTCTAAACTGTTCTCGATACTCCCGCAAAGATGGAATTTGGCAGTCAATAGAATGTCTCTCCTTCTGAATCCTTAAAATATTCAAAACATCGGCTTTCTCGATTGCTTCATCAATATTATAGGTTATTTCTACACCCATTTTTTCTATTCCCGTTGGTATTAGCGTGGAAGGACCGCAAACAGTTACATAAGCCCCTAAT
>DAOWIN010000145.1 GCA_030640885.1 Candidatus Omnitrophota bacterium | reverse complement strand
GATAGTAGATACAGTTGAGGAACTAAACATTAGCAATAAAGATCTTCTTGTAAATGCGACTCCTGTAGGCTTAAAAGATGATGATTCTTGTTTGATAGATGAGAGTATGTTATTTGGAAATGTATTTGTTTATGATCTTATTTATAATCCTTCTCCGACAAAATTATTATCTCTTGCTAAGGACAAGGGTTTACGTTGTTCCGATGGTTTAGGTATGCTTGTTTATCAAGGAGCCTTTTCTTTTATTTATTTTACTGAAGCTCTCATTCCTTATGCTAAAATAGTAAAAGTAATGTGGAACGCGATAGATGAGAAGCTGGGAAAAAAATGGTTGTAAGAATATTTATATTTATTTTTGGCAGCTGTATCGGCAGTTTTCTGAATGTTTGTATCCATCGAATACCTAAAGAAAAATCTATTGTCTCCCCCGGTTCTTTTTGCCCAAAGTGTGAGACTTCTATTAAATGGTATGATAATATCCCTTTATTAAGTTACCTCTTTTTAAGGGGCCGTTGTAGAAACTGCGGCGGGAAGATATCTTTAAGATACCCCATAGTTGAGCTTATTACCGCTGCATTTTTTGTAGTCCTCTATCTGGAATTGGGGTTTAGTATAGAATTATTAAAATATATATTTCTTTTTTCTTTGTTAACAGTAGTTTCTTTTATTGATATTGAGTATCACGCTATCCCCGTACACCTATGTTTTTTAGGAATTATTGCGGGGTTATTCTTTAGTCTGGAACCTACTCTAAGGCTTTTAAAATCAGGAGTTTTTGACTTAGGGGCACTCCCTCTTTATGCGGCTTTCAAGGGCTTGCTTTTTGGCTTTGGTTTCACCTATCTCTTTAAGTTTTTTGGCGATATTTTTATTGATTTTTACCTTAAGCTGCGCAAGAAAGAGTCAATTGAAGGAGAAAGGGAATCTTTGGGCTTAGGGGATGTGGATTTTATGGGAATGGTGGGTGTATTCTTGGGAGTAAAATCAGTAGTTCTTGTATTCTTCATTGCTCCCTTTTTAGCTTTGGGGTATTCGATTTTTGCCATCATTTTTAAAAAATCACACCTCATACCATATCTACCGTATTTATCTTTAGCAACAGTAGTTACATTTTTCTGGAGGGATAGAATATTGAGTTTTATTTTTTGAAAAGGAGGCAAACGTGCGAATATTAACTGCCGGAGAATCTCATGGTGAATATATTACAGCAATCCTGGAGGGATTTCCCCAAGGAGTAAAAATTGATGAGAAATTTATCAATCAAGAATTAAAGAAGAGGATGTCTGGCCCGGGGAGAGGAAAGAGGATGTCTATAGAGTGTGATAAGGTTGATATTATCTCCGGCTTGCGTAATAAAATAACTTTAGGCAGTCCTATAGCGATGCTGGTTAAAAATAAAGATGTTAAGATATTCGCTCAGAGTAAAGATAATTTACCTCCTCTTTCTGTGCCCAGGCCTTCTCATGCTGATTTAGCCGGCGCATTAAAGTATCAGGAGGCAGATATAAGGAATATTTTAGAACGCGCTTCAGCAAGAGAAACAGCGGCTAGAGTTTGTGCCGGGGCAATATGTAAGCAATTTCTCTTAAACTTTGGAATAAAGATTGCCAGCTTTACTCTAAGCGTAGGAGGCATTTCTTCCGGTAAGCGCCCCAAAAATATAGCTGAAATTGTTGATAAAATTAAGAAGTCAAAGTTAAATTGTATTGACAAGGACAAAGAGAAGTTGATGATTAAAGAGATTAATAGTGCCGCCAAAGAAGGGGATAGTTTAGGAGGGATAATTGAGCTCTGGATAGAAGGCGTTCCGCCGGGATTGGGGAGTTTTATGCACTTTGATAAGCGCCTGGATGCTAAATTTGCCTCTTATCTAATGGGTATTCCGGCAGTCAAGGGAGTTGAAGTAGGTTTAGGCTTTGAATATGCAAAGAGTAAAGGGTCTGTTGCTCATGATCTAATAGATTATACACAAAGTAAGGGTTTTACCAGAAAGACCAATAATTCCGGTGGTATTGAGGGTGGTATCTCCACGGGATTACCGATTATCTTAAGATTAGCCATGAAACCCATTGCTACTCTGGGTAAACCTCTTGATTCAGTAAATATTCTTACTAAAAGGGCAGAAAAAGCACCGGTTGTGCGTTCAGATGTTTGCGCAATAGTTGCTTGCGGCCTTATTGCTGAGAGCATGTCGGCAATTGCCTTAACCGAGAATTTTTTGGAGAAATTTGGCTGTGATACTTTAGGAGAAAT
>DAOWIN010000043.1 GCA_030640885.1 Candidatus Omnitrophota bacterium | reverse complement strand
TGTTTTTTCTAAAGATTTTCTTAGCGCAGAATCTTTTTCAACTGCGGAGTATTTCTTTAAAAATATATTCGGGCTTTTTAGTGCCACTATTCCAAAAAATCCTTGACCCGCTCCGATATCAAGTATAGAGACCTCTTTCTCTTGTTTGTTTTTCTTGATAAAAGCTTCTACATAATTCCAACGCACTTGAGCCAGAGCATAATGCCCAGGAAACATTCTTGGAAGCAATGCCTTTATTTCCGAATTTTTCCAAAAATTACCTTGAGAATATAAATTAACAAGTTGTTCATCAGTCAATGTTGGAACCGCAATTCCTGCTTCGCACTTATTGCAAAAACAGATTAAATTAGGTTTGGAAGAAATTTTGTTATCAGCAGAATTAAAGGGATATTCCACCTTCCTGCAATTATCTTTTTCAAATTTTCCTGAACACACGGGACAAACTAAAGACATATTTACACCTTTATACAGCAAAAAAATTAATTATGTTCTTTACCGCCTCTGTTTCCATCTGTAACCGAGATTCTTTTGTCAAAGTCGCAATATGGGGAGTTAAAACTACATTTTCAAGTTCACAAAGTTTCCCCATATACGGCTCTTTCAAAAAAACATCTAAAGCCGCACCCTCAAGATGTCCGTCTTTTAAAGCATTATATAACGCTTCTTCGTCAATAAATTTACCCCGAGATACATTGATAAGCATCGCACCTTTTTTCATCATTGCCAACTCTTTAGCGCCCAATTGAAAAGGGTTATCTTCCCTGAAAGATAAATGTATGCTCAAAATGTCGGAAAGCCGCAACAATTCATTGCAAGACACAATTTTAATATCTGTCTGATTTGCCCAGTTTTCGTCCGCAACAATATCCGCTCCATAGACTTCTGCATCTAACTTTCTTGCAATTTCCGCCGTCCTTTTACCAATTCTCCCCAACCCTAATATGCCAATTTTCCTGCCTGCCAAAAGATTACCCGCTTTTTTTTCCCATCGGCCTGATTTCAGCAAAGAACTCTGCCAAGAAAGTCTTTTAACCAAATCAAACATCATCGCTACTGCTAATTCAGCCACTGGCTGTATTACCACATCGGGAGTATTGAAAATTGCAATGCCTTTCTCTTTGGCTTTTTCAAGCGATATATTATCTAATCCCACGCCACAACGGGAAATACAGCGAAGATTGGGCATATTATTCAAAACATAGTCATTGTAGGGTTCAAGACCGGCGATTGCGCCTTTGCAATCAGCGCCCAGTCCTAAAATTTCCTCTCCTGTCAGCCTTCTATGCAAAGGGTTAATAAAATATGATAAACCGCTTTCTTTTAAAAGTTTGAGTGGCTTATCGCCGTATTGAGCAAATGTAGATAAACTAATAAATATTTTTGCATTCATAGCGATAAAATCCTTTGGTAAATCTTTCTCTGGACAAGATCCTTTTTGAAAATTTCTTCTACTTTCAGAATGTCATCTTTACAATCAACGCCAACGGTTTTCTGCGGATATATAACGCCAAGAATGCGATAACGATGCTCTAATATCCTTAAAAAATCAACAGATTCGGCAATCTCCTTTGGCGTGGGAGGCAAATTGGAAAATTGCTGCAAAAAGGATTTATCAAATGCTGAAAGTCCTGTCTGGCGATACATTGGAGAGTTATTCTTCACCCTAAAATAAGGAATGGGTGCTCTGGAATAATACATTACATAATTTTCTTTGTCGAGAACAGCTTTGACAATATTAACATCGCCTAAATCATTTTCATTGTTTATGGCAGATAGTAAATTAGTGCAAAGAATACTGTTATCCCTCAACATAGGCTTAACCAAAATATCAAGTGCGGCAGGATCAAAAAGTGGTTCGTCGCCTTGAACAATTATCACTATATCTACTTCTATTTTACGGGCGGCTTCTTCAATGCGGTCGGTACATCGCTGGTGGGTATTAGCAGTCATAATAACTTTTCCCCCAAATTGCTCAACCTTTTCTTTTATCTCGTCATCGCAGGTTGCAACATACACATCGTCAATAATATCGCAAAGGCAAACTCTGCGACGCACATGTTCAATCATAGGTAAATCTATAATCTTTGCCAATGGCTTCCCGGGGAAACGGGAAGAATCCATTCTTGCCGGTATTATTGCAACTACCTTTCTTTTATCCATATACTTCCCTACTATTTTCGCAGTGAAATCAGTTTAGCCGGAACCCCTCCTACAATAGAAAAAGATTCGACATTCTTTATCACTACCGCACCTGCGGCTATTACAGAACCTGTGCCGATAACCACATCGGCTAAAATAATTGCATTCGCCCCTATCCATACATTATCTTCTATAACAATACGGCCAGATATATGTCCTTGTTGTCTTATAGGAACATCTAAATTACTAAACTTATGATTGCTGGCCCTTATAACTACATTTGGCCCTATACTAACATCCTTCCCTATTTTTATACTCCCCCCTCTGTCCGCATTGATCATTACATTTGAATTAAAAGCAACATCATTGCCTATCTCTATGCGTTCATTGCCATTTCCTGAAGCGTATATTTGATTACATAAGCCTATTTTGACATTGTTCCCAAAAATAATATTCTGGCAATCTCTTATAATGCACCCTGTTGAAATCAAGACTTTATCTCCACAACGAAGCAATTTTCCACAGTAAACAAAGAAACGTATTCTTACTCCGACACCACCGGGCATCATTCTTATAAGAAACAAAAGCCAGGCTTCAATTTCAGAGTATATCTTTCTAAATATTTTCATTTGATTTAATTATTGTGGTAATACACCGCAATCCACATTTAAGGATTGCCCAGTAATCGCAGACGCTGCTTCAGAAGCTAAAAATAAACAGGCATTAGCAATTTCCTCTGCTGTGGGAAATCTACCAAGACTGGCATTTTCGCCCGCGAATTTTTCAAGATATCTCTCAATATTTTCACCGCGTGCAGGAGAGTTTTTGTTTCTAAGCGCTTTCACTAATCCCTCGGTCTGTATATATACCGGGCAAACTGCGTTTACTCGTATACCTTTTTTACCCAACTCTTTTGATAAGGATTGGGTAATAGCATTTACACCAAATTTGGAAACGCAATAAACAGAATTATTGGCGCTTCCCCTTTTCCCGGCAAGGCTGGAAATATTTATTATGCAACCATTTTGAGATAAATATTGTGCGGCAACTTTACAACCCCAAAAACTGCCCTTTAGATTTGTATCAATCATTTTATTCCAAAAATCTTCATCAACTTCGCCTACGGGACACCAAGCGGAAAAACCGGCGCAGTTTATGTACGCATTAAGTTTGCCAGTCCATTTTAAGGCAGTTTTAGCTAAGCATTGATGGTCTGATTCTACACGCACATCCGCTTTTTGAAAACGGACCCTTGCCCCTAACTTTTTGGCTAAACCAGTATCTGTGCGTGCACCAATTAAAACATAATCGCCGTTATTGAAAAATGCACGAGTAATATGTTCGCCTATACCGCGATTGCCGCCTGTGATAATAACTGTTCGATTAGAATTGTTTTTTTTCATCCACTACTCCTGTAAGATTGAGGTTGAGGTTGAGGTTGAAATTTAGGTTTATTTTCTATTGTAACAGAACTTTCGCAATTTTTCCCAAACTTAGTCAATTAAGAGAATTCTTGCGTTTTGAGCGGACATCAAATTTAGCACATAGCACATAGCGTTTAGCGGATAGTAAAAAATAAAAAGTCTTGGAATTTATAGTTTCTTATCTTTCTATACGCTA
>DAOWIN010000067.1 GCA_030640885.1 Candidatus Omnitrophota bacterium | reverse complement strand
CCTTTCTCTTTCTAAACTTGCTTTTTCTTTCTTGGTTAAGTTTTGAAATGATTTTTCCTTTTCCGAATTTGTAATTTCCTTTAACCGCTCAATGCTTTTACGAATAGTCTTTATGTTGGTCAAGGTACCTCCTAACCAACGCTGATTTACATAAAACATCCCGCAACGCTCTGCTTCCTCTTTAATTATTTCCTGAGCCCGTTTTTTCGTCCCTACAAATAAAACATGCTCCCCTTTTTCTGCTAATTCCTTTAGAAAGCTGCCGCTTTCTTTTATAGCTTCGACTGTTTGACGCAAATCAATAATATGAATACCTTTCCGTTTGCCAAAGATATAATCTTTCATTTTGGGATTCCAATGACGAATCAAATGCCCAAAATGCACCCCAGTTTCTAAAAGTTGCTTTAATAACTCTTGTTTCTCCACGACTTTTTCTCCTCCTTTCCTTTCTCCGACGGAAGCGTCGGAGAACCTGAAGAATCTTGCTTTGCTCGCTCTTCAGGTTCAAGGTCTTACCCGAAGGCAAAACAAAATCTAAACCTCCCCCCTCTTATCTTTTCTGTCTTCTGCCCTCTGTTGACTGTAGACTGTAAACTGTTGATTGTATTATACCATATTTGCTTTTCTTTTGCAAAATTCTTTTTTCTAAACAGAAAATTGCATCTCGTAAAGCTTCTTGTATAGAGAATCGCGGGATAAAAGCTCGCTATGTTTCCCTATATCCTCTATTCTTCCCTTGTCCAAAACAATAATCTTATCGGCGCCTTTAATCGTAGATAGACGATGGGCAATTACAAATGTTGTCCTTCCCCGCATCAAACGCCCAATTGCTTCTTGAATCAGCTTCTCGCTTTGCGTATCTAATTGCGAGGTGGCTTCATCAAGAATAAGAATAGGCGCTGATTTTAAAAAGGCGCGGGCGATAGCAAGCCGTTGGCGTTCTCCGCCAGAAAGATTTAAACCCTGTTCGCCAATTATAGTATCATACCCTTTATCCAAACCAACAATAAAAGAATGGGCATTGGCGGCTTTGGCTGATTCTATTATCTTTTCCAAAGAGGCGTTCTGTCTTCCATAAGCAATATTTTCCCGCACTGTATCGTTAAACAGCACTGTCTCCTGCGTTACAATCCCGATTTGGCTCCTCAATGACTTTAAGCTAACTTCTTTAATATCATAACCATCAATGCTAACTTTTCCCTGAATGGGATCGTAAAAACGAGGGATCAAATTCGCCATTGTTGTCTTTCCCGCCCCGCTATATCCCACAAAAGCAACAACCTCTCCCTTGTTAATTTTTAAATCTATGTCCTCTATTATTCTCTTCTTACCATAATTAAAACTTATTTTGTCAAAAACAATCTCCTTTTCAAAAGAAGGCAAGATAATCGGCTTTTCCTTTTCTTTAACTGTTGGTTGGATATCTAATATTTTAAATATTCGTTTAGCCGCCGCTAGCGCCTGCTGGGTAAGCCCGTAGATGTTGGTTATCTTTTTAAACGGCTTCATCGAAGAACCCAAAACTGCTAAAAATAAAAGAAATACGCCTCCTGACATTGCCCCTTTTAATACCTCTCTCCCGCCAAGGAAAAGAATAAAAGCAATACTTAACGCCCCCACAAGCTCATTCAAGGGGCTTAAAACAATTGTCCTTTTTATGCCCTTAATCCTCAAACGATAAAACTTGCCATTTTCCTCGGCAAACCTCTTTGTTTCATAATCCTCCATTGAAAATGCCTTCACGATTCGGATACCGCTAATCGTCTCGTATAAAATGTTATTAATTTGACCCATCTTTTCCTGAGATCTCCCGCTAATTTTGCACAATTTTCTTCCTATCTTAATAACCGGTAAAACTATTGCCGGCAGAAAAATTAGAGAAATTATTGCCAACCGCCAATTGATAAAAAAAGCACCTCCTAAAAAAACGATTAATTGCAAAGATTGGTAAATAAACTCCACTAATCCTTCTGTAATAGAACTTTGCACCAATCCTACATCATAAGTAATCTGAGAAATTAACTCACCAGTACGGGCTTTACTAAAGAAACTAAGTGATAAACTCTGCAGTTTGCAGTATATTTTATTACGGATATCGCGGATAATTCTTTGGCCAATGCCATTCATTAAAAAGGATTGAGTGAAAACAGATAATCCTTTTAAGATAAAAAGGACAGGAAGCAACCAAGCGATTATTAGCAATAAATCAGAAGAAGGAAGAGAATTTACTTTTTCAATTAGATTCTCTAAAAACAAGGGCAGAGAACGCTCAATGGCTATCTGCTGTTTGGAAAGAATTTTATCCATTATAGGAACAATCATTCCAAAAGAGACAAAACTAAAAATAACAGAAAAAAACATACAGATAACAGCGAGAAAAAATGTGTGCAAATAGGGTTTAAGAAATTTTAATAAACGAATATAGTGTTTCATATTTAAGCTACAGGCTACAGGCTTCAGGCTTCAGGCTTCAGGCAAAACCAAAAATTAAGACCTCATCTTAATCTTGCTTGTAACTTGCGGCTTGTAGCTTGAAACTTGTAATCTGTAACTTGCAGTTTTCAATCAACTGTTTTCTTTATTATGGTGGCTATTCTTTTTATTTCCTCTTTTTTCAACTCGGCATACATTGGCAGAGACAACACCTCTTTTTGGGCTTGCTCGGCTATAGGAAAACTGCCTTCTTCATAGTCCAAATTTTTATAAATCTCTTGCAAATGCAGGCAAAGAGGATAATAAACAGCAGTGGCAATCCCTTCTTTTTTCAACGCCATTTGCAATTTATCGCGCTGGCCGCCTCCTATTCTTACTGTATAGTAATTAAACGCCGCTTGTTTATCTGATGGTAAAAGTAAATCTAAATCCTTTAATAGCTGATTATAGTAAGCGGCATTAGTCTGACGCATACCTATCCATCTATCTAAGTATCTTAATTTTACCCGCAAAATTGCCGCTTGCAGATTATCCAAACGGCTATTAAAGCCCCTCTGCAAATAGTAGTATTTGTTAACTGAACTATGATTTCTCAACAGCCTTGCCTTTTTTGCAATTTCAGAATTGTTTGTGATAACCGCCCCGGCATCGCCGTAAGCTCCTAAATTCTTTGACGGAAAAAAACTCAGACAACCGATATCGCCAATCGTTCCGTCTTTCTTCAGTCCTTGATCTGTAGCGTGTAGCGTGTAGCGTGTAGCATGTATTGCCCCCACCGCTTGCGCCGCATCTTCAATAACCTTCAAATTATGCTTCTGAGCAATCTGCATTATCTTTTTCATATCTGCTATATGTCCATAGAGATGGACCGGAAGAATAGCCTTCACATTGCATTTTGTTAAAGCAAGACACTTCTCAATTTCCCGAGGGTCAATATTCAAACTTTCAGGATGGATATCAACAAAAATCGGTTTTGCCCCGACCCGCACAATTGCCTCAACAGTGGCTATAAAGGTAAATGGCGTAGTAATTACGGCATCGCCCTTCCCAATTCCCAAAGCGGTCAAAGCAATTATTAGGGCATCTGTTCCCGAAGCAACACCTACAGCATAACTGCTTCCGCAATAACCAGACAGCTCTTTCTCAAACTTCTCTAATTCTTCGCCAAGAATAAAGTCTCCGCTCTTTACCACCCTCTGGATAGCGGCATCGATTTCATCTTTTATGCCTTGATACTGAAGTTTTAGATTTGTAAATTCTATTTTGGATTGCATCACATCATTTTTACCCACTTCCACCTCATTTCTAATACACCTCACTTGCACACGTAAGTGCAAGTGGCAAGTGGAAGTGGGTAGGGTTTCGTTTCATCTTTTTAGTAAATTCGCCACCACTTCTTGGGCTTTGCGCAAAATCTCCTCTTCTCCCTCTACCTTGCGATTGCGCATCAATACTTTTCCATCGCAAATCACATCGGAAACACAATCTCCTTGCGCTGAATAGACAATATCTGAAATAAAATTATGCCCGGGAGTAAAGAAAGATTTTTGTCTATCAATTAAGATTAGATCGGCTAACTTCCCTTCTTCTATTCCGTTTTCCAAATCCAAAAATTTCGCTCCATTTTGAGTTGCCAATTGCAAGCACTCATCTGCGGGTAAATTTTCAGGATTATCTAATTTTTGCAGCAAGGCGGCAATTTTCATCTCTTCAAACATATCCAGATTATTATTGCTGGCACAGCCATCAGTGCCTAATGTAATATTCAGCCCTGCTTTTTTTGCCTCTGAATAATTAAAGATTCCACTGCTCAGTTTCATATTAGAACAGGGATTATAGGCTACGCTAACCCTTTTTTTAGTTAAAATATCCATCTCGTTTTTATTTAACCAAATAGAATGGGCGGCTAAAACATTTTTATCCAAGAAATCTATAGAATCTAAAAATTCGGCGGGCCTTTTATTATATCGTTCATGGCAATCCTCTACCTCCTTTTTCGTTTCGGAAAGATGGATTTGGATAAATAAATTATGCTGTTTGGCAAATTCACTGAGCCAGCGTAGTCCTTGTTCAGAAACAGTATAGATAGAATGCGGACCTAAGCCAAAGCTAATGCGCGGATTAAAATTCTTGCTTTCCTGAAATACTTCTTCTGTTTGCTTAATCGCTTCCTTTCTTTTGCGCGCGTCAAAAAGGTCAAAAAACGGCGGGGCAAGCACTGCCCTTAATCCCATTTCCTCCACCGCTTTTGCTCCTGCCGGCACAAACCAGTAATTGTCTGCAAAGGTAGTGGTACCTGTTTTTATCATTTCTAAACAAGCAAGTTTCATTCCCCAATAGACATCTTCAGCAGTAAGTTTTGCTTCCAACGGCCAAATTTTCTGCTCTAGCCATTTTTGCAAAGGCATATCATCGGCATAGCCGCGAAACAGGGTCATCGCCGAATGTGTATGCATATTCAGCAAACCGGGCAAAACTGTTTTGCCATTACCGTCTATTTCTTCATCGGCTTGCATATTTAAATGTTCACCGATTTTCTCTATTTTGTTGCCTTGAATAAAAATATCCCTTTGCTGGTTATCTAATAAAATATTTTTTATGAGAATGCTCATAATTTTTCTAAATAATTTAAGGGGTTGGGGAATTTTACAAAGATACTAAGGGAGATTTTTTGCATTCCTCTCTCAAAAGCTTTTGCACTACTGCCGCATTTGCTTTGCCCTTGGTTTCTTTCATCACCTGCCCAACTAAAAACATCAACGCCTTTTCTTTGCCGGATTGAAAATCTTTGACTGATTTAGAATTTGCAATAATAATTTTACCAATAATACTTTTTAATTTTCCCTCGTCGCTCACTTGGGCTAATCCCTTTTCGGCAATAATCTCCTTTGCCTTTTTATTGCTCTTCAGCATTTCTAAAAATACCTCGCGTCCCATATTAATACTAATTTCTTTTACCTCTACGAACTTTAATAAATCGGTGAAGTTCTGTGGCGAAAGTGAAAAATCATCCCAGCTAACTTTTTCTGTTTTCAAAAAATTCAGGACATCACGCATTAGCCAATTACTGATTGTTTTAGGTTTATCAAAAAATTCTAAACACTTTTCAAAATAATCTGCCATTTTCTTTTCTTTGGTTAATACTGCGGCATCATACTCGGGAATTTTATACTGCGAAATAAACCTTTGCTGGCGCTGTTGCGGAAGTTCGGGCATTTGCTTCTTTATCTCTTCAATCATATCCAGCGAGATAAAAAAACAGGGAAGGTCGGGCTCGGGAAAATAACGGTAATCGTTTGCTTCCTCTTTACTGCGCATTACTAAGGTTATCTCTTTCTCGGCATCCCAAAGACGCGTCTCCTGGCTTAATTTTTCTCCTTTATTCAAAATTTCTCTCTGCCGCTTTTCCTCATATTCTAACGCCTTTTGCACCCCGCGAAAAGAATTCATATTCTTTATTTCTATCTTTACACCTAATTCTTCACTGTGGATAGGGCTAATTGAGATATTGGCATCACAACGCAAACTTCCTTCCTCCATATTGCAATCAGAAACCTCTAAATACTCACTTATTGACTTTAGGGCTGAAAGATAATCATAAGCCTGCTTTGGATTCTGAATATCGGGCTCGCTGACAATCTCCAATAAAGGCGTACCAGCACGATTATAGTCAACCAAACTTCCCTCGGGGTTATGGATAAGCTTCCCGGCATCCTCTTCTAAATGTATGCGCGTAATCCCTATCCCATTTAGCTTTCCATTAGAACCTACAGGCTTATCATATTGGGAAATCTGGTAGCCCTTGGGCAAATCGGGATAAAAATAGTTCTTGCGGTCAAACCTTATTTCCTTGGCGATCTGGCAATCTAAAGCTAAACATAATTTAACTGCTTTATTTAATACCTTGTTGTTCAAAACCGGCAATGAACCGGGTAATCCTAAACAAACAGGGCAAACTTGGCTGTTGGGAGAAACGCCAAATCTCATAGCGCAGGCGCAAAATATTTTAGTGTGTGTGTTTAATTGTAAATGCACCTCTAAGCCGATAACCGTTTTAAATTTCATATCTTCGGTTTTTGCAAATGCCACTCCGTGCTCTGTTCATAAGCATAAGCCGCTTGCAAAATCTTTTCCTCCGCAAAGGCTTTTCCAAAAAGCTGCAATCCTACAGGCAACCCTTTACAAAAACCGCAAGGAATAGAAACCGCCGGAATACCAGCTAAGTTGGCAGGTATTGTAAAAATATCTGAAAGATACATCCTTAAGGGGTCTTCTGTTTTTTCTCCTATTTTCCAAGCTGGCGTAGGTGAAGTAGGAGTAAGAATTAAATCACATTTCTCAAACGCCTCTTTGAAATCTTTAACGACCAAATTTCGCACTTTTGCCGCCTTTAGATAGTATTGGTCATAATAACCCCTGCTTAAAACATAGGTTCCCAAAATAATCCTTCGCTTTGCCTCTTTGCCAAACCCCTCCTCTCTTGTCTTCTCATACATTTCTGATAGTAAGTTTTTTCTGTTTTCTGTTTTCTGCAGACTGTAAACTGTTGGCTGTAAACTGTTGACTGTTTTTCTTACCCCGTACTCCACTCCATCAAAACGCAATAGATTAGAGCTCGCTTCGGCAGTAGCCAAAATATAATATACAGCAACGGCAAATTCCGTATGCGGCAGGCTAATCCTTACCATTTCTGCCCCTAATCCCTCAAAAACCTTAATTGCCTCCTCTACCCTTTGCTTTACATTTCTCTCCAATCCTTCAATAAAATACTCATCGGGAAGACCTATCTTTAAACCTTTTATCTCTCTCTCTAAATATTTTTCATAGTCAGGGACAGAAATATCAACAGATGTGGAATCTTGATTATCAAAACCAGCGATTGCTTTTAGTAATAAGGCAGCATCAGCCACATCCTTGGTAAGAGTGCCGATTTGGTCTAAAGAAGAACCAAAAGCGATCAAACCATAGCGTGAAACTCGACCATAGGTTGGTTTAAATCCCACTACTCCGCATAAACCTGCAGGTTGGCGAATTGAACCTCCGGTATCCGAACCTAATGCAAATATTGCCTCATCGGCGGCTACGGCGGCAGCTGAACCACCGCTTGAACCCCCAGGCACCCTTTGTCCATCCCAAGGGTTATGGGTAACTTGATAAGCAGAATTCTCTGTGGAAGAACCAAAGGCAAATTCGTCCATATTAGTCCTACCGCATAAAATTGCCCCTTTTGCTTTTAGATTCTTAACTACGGTTGCATCATAGGGAGAAATAAAACCCTGCAATATCTGCGAAGCGCAGCCGGTTGGCTCTCCTTCTACGCAGATATTATCTTTAATAGCTATAGGAATTCCAGATAGCAACCCTTGCTTGCTCTTTTTGGCTTTGGCTAAAATCTTCTCTTTATCCCAAAAAAGATAAGCCCTGATTTTATCCTCTGCCTTCTCTATCCGCTCAAATAAAGATTGGACAATCTCTAAAGATGTTATTTCTTCTTTCTTGAGCATCTCCAACAATTTATGAGCAGTAAGTTGATTAAGATTCTTCATATAAATTTTTGTCCTCGGTTTTCGGTTCTTGGGTTTTTCCGTCCCCTGTCTTCTGTTTTCTGTAGGCTGTAAACTGTTGACTGTTGACTGAATTAGTAGCTATATTTCTCTGGTAAAGAGAAAGCATCTCTAAACCACTCTATCTCTTTTGAACCATTAGAGTTAAATAAAATGGAAAGGACATCAAAACGGGCAGGACTTTTGAAACTCTGACAACTGGCAAGATAATGAAGGGCGGTTTTAGCAATCTGTTCCTGTTTTCTGCTATTTACCGCCTCTTGCGGGGAACCAAAACAAGATGGATAACGCGTTTTTACTTCGGCAAAAATCAAGGTCTTTTTTAGCTTAGCAATAATATCTATCTCGCCAAATAAACATCTATAATTTTGTTCAATTATTCTATACCCTTTTTTCTTCAAAAAATCAACTGCAATCTTCTCTCCCGACTTTCCTAATTCTATATTATTTGAAGACATTACAAAATAAAGTTTTCTTAGCCGCAAAATTTGCCGTTTGCCGTTTATTTTTTCATTCGTTTTTTCACCGGGCTATAAGAACAACGATGAATAGGACAGGGACCATGTTTATCCAATGCTTTCAAATGCGTTTTCGTAGCATAACCTTTATGCTTTGCAAAACCATATCTTGGGAATAAATTGCTATAAATAGACATAATTCGGTCACGGACTACCTTTGCTACAATAGAAGCAGCGCCAATATGAAAGTTCGTTTTATCCCCCCCTATTATCTGCGTGCAAGGGCAGGAAACATTTGGTTTTATCGGGCCATCTACAAAAAGATGCTTAATCGTTTCTTTCTTATTCAAATCAAGAAATGCCTGCTCCATTGCTCTTAAGCTCGCCTGCAGAATATTAATCTCATCAATTGTTCCTTCATTAATTATTCCAATACCCACTTTCCCTTTTTCAATAATCTGCGAAAAAAGAAAACTGCGCCTTGTGGAACTTAACATTTTGGAATCAGTAACTCCCTCAACAGAAACATTGGAGGATAAAAAAACTACGCTAGCAACTACCGGACCAGCTAACGCTCCTCTACCAGCTTCGTCAACCCCGGCAACGGCGATCTGCAAATCTTTTTCTTTTATTTTCACACCTTCCTCAGATAATAAAGTTTCGCTCGTCTTGTTTTATTTTGTTTGGCAACCTCAATTTTTTTTATAAAAGGAGAATGTAACAAAAATGTCCTCTCTACGCCTTCTCCATAAGAAATCTTCCTCACTATAAAGGTTTCTCTTAAACCTGAACCTTTCTTTGCCAAAACTATTCCTTGGAAAAGTTGGGCGTGCATTCTTTTCCGCTCTTCTTTTTTTTTCTTCCTGCCTGATTTTTTTCCCAAATTCATCTCTGCTGGCTGAGGAATCTCCAGAAAAACTTTAAGTTCATCTCCAGGTTTAAAGACAGGAATATCTTTTTTTAAATACTCCTTTTCTATCAACTCAATCTGTTCCATAATCACTCCTCCTCGTATAACTTCGTTATAACTGATTATTCCTGTAGGCTGTTTTCTCTTCTGCTTTTCGCTTACGCCAGTCTTCAATTGCCTGATGGTCACCTGAAATAATAACTTCGGGAACCTTCATTCTTCTAAATACAGCGGGACGAGTATATTGGGGATGGTCTAATAAATCCCCTTTTACAAAAGATTCTTGTTGGCTTGATTGCACACATCCTAATACCCCAGGAATCAATCTTATTAGAGCATCAGTAATTACCATCGTCGGCAGTTCTCCTCCGCTCAAAACATAACTTCCTATAGAAATCTCATCATCAATAATTTCTTTTACCCTTTCATCAACTCCTTCATAATGTCCGCAAATAAATATTATTTCTTCTAATCGGGAAAGCTCTTTGGCTATTCTTTGAGTAAAAACTCTGCCTTGCGGACTAGTCAATATTGTTTTATGTTTCTTTTTTACTTTTTCCTGAGCAATTATCTCCACAGCTTTAAATATCGGTTCAGGCTTTAAAACCATCCCCGGCCCCCCGCCAAAGGGGCGATCATCGCATTTCTTGTGCTTATCTGCGCTATAATCCCTTAAATTATGAACCTCTATCTTAACTATTTCCTTTTCTATTGCTCTTTTTATAATTGATTCGCTGAAAGGACCTTTAAACATCGCCGGGAAAAGAGTAAGAATATGAATCTGCATAACCTCATTATTATACTCAAAATTCGGCTTGCGTCAAGAGGGTAGAAGAAAGTCACAAGCTACAAGCTACAGGCTTCAAGCAAAAAAAGAAAGACATAGGACGCAAGATTCAAGACAACCTGCGCCGCGAGCTCTCTACCATCCGTTTAAACTCTCTTCCCCTTTGTTTAAAATCAGCAAACATATCAAAACTGGCGCATCCGGGCGAAAGCAAAACTGCATCTCCCCTTTTTGCTGTGCGTTCAGCGAAATCAAACGCCTCCTGCAAAGAATTCGCTTCCTTTATTGCCTTTATTCCCTTTAACTCCTCTCTGATTTTCCCTTTTGCCTCGCCAATTAAAATAATCTGTTTCACCTTTTTCTCTATCAAAGAACTCAACCCGGAAAAATCTCCGCCTTTATCTCTTCCCCCTAAAATAAGAACAGTAGAAAAAGGAATTTTCTCTAAAGCATATCTTACCGAATCAACATTGGTTGCTTTAGAATCATTAATAAAAGTAACCCCCTGAATTGTGTCAACATATTCTAAACGATGTTCTAATCCCTTAAATTCCTCTAAAGTGTTCTCAACAATCTCTTTCTTAATTCCCAAAATCTTTCCCACTAATTCAACCGCCTGTTTGTTTTTATCTTGCCTATCTAAATATAGAACTTTGGGAAATTTGTCTTTTTTTGTTTTTAACTTGTGACTTGTAACTTGTGACTTGTAACTTGTATCTATCACCACCCAATTACCCACGCTCTGATTCTCAAATATTCTATATTTGGCTTGCTTATATTGCTCAAAGGTTTTATGGCAATCTAAATGGTCAGGAGTAATATTCAAAATAACAGATATATAGGGCTTGAATTTGTTTATCTTCTCTAACTGGAACGAGCTAACCTCTAAAACTATTATTTCATAATCATTATCTAAAACTACCTGAGAAAAAGGGATACCTATGTTGCCGCAAACAACAACCTTTTTGCCGGCTTTTCTTAATAAATTACCTGTTAAAACTGCTACGCTTGTTTTTCCATTTGTGCCGGTAATAGCAATAATAGGTCGTGAACAAAAGGAGTAACCTAATTCTATTTCGCTAATTAAAGGAATGTTTTTCTTTTGTGCCCAGAGAGAAACAAAATTATTATTTACACCCGGGCTAACAACAAGCAAATCCTTATCTTCAATAAACTCAGGAGTATGACTGCCAATCTCTACCACTATTCCCTGTTTTCTTAAGAACTCCACTCTCTCTTTAACCTCTTGGCTATTCGAGCAATCGCTTACCTCCACACTTATTTCCCTATTTTTTAAAAGCTGAGCCGCTGCCAAACCACTCTTTCCTAAACCAATAACTCCAACTTTTTTATAGTTCATAGATACAAACAGTCTCCAGTCTCCAGTTTCCAGTTTCCAGTTTCCAGTCTTTGTTTTTGCTGGTGGCCTGGTGACTTTTTAAAGTCATCTAATCTTCAAACTCAACAAACCAAGCAAGGCAAAAATTATCGCCATAATCCAAAATCTAATAATTACCTTCGATTCTGTGAAGCCTTTTAGTTGAAAATGATGATGCAGAGGAGACATCAGAAATACTCTTTTTTTTCTTATTTTAACAGAAGCGACCTGCAAAACTACAGATAAGGTTTCTATTACAAAAACCCCCCCTACCAAAAAAAGGAGAATCTCCTGCTTAATCAATAAAGCAGTTATTCCCAAAGAACCTCCCAATGCCAATGCCCCGCTATCGCCCATAAATATATCTGCCGGATGACAATTATACCACAAAAACCCCAACCCCGCGCCCGCTATTGCCGAACAAAATATCGCCAATTCTCCTCCCGCTGGAAAATAAGGAATGAATAGATAACCGCTAAATTTAATATTTCCGCTAAAATAACTCATTACTGTATATACAAAAGCAACAATGATTAAACAGCCAATAGCTAATCCGTCTAAACCATCGGTAAGGTTTGCCGCATTTGAAGAAGCAGTGATAACAAGAATTGTCCAGATTAGATAAAAACAACCAAGATTAAAAACTATATTCTTGAAAAAGGGAAGATAAAGCGTCTTTTCTATGCGGGGATCAAAGACGAAAAATAAACCAACCAAAACTCCTAATAAAATCTGTCCTATGAATTTGAATCGGGGCCTCAATCCTAATGATCTCTGTTTGATAAATTTTATATAATCATCGACAAACCCCAACCCAGCCAGCCAAAGCATAACCCCCAAACTTAGCAATATGTACTTATTGTAGATGTCTGCCCAGCAAAAAACTGAAATAAGCACTGCCCCCGCAATTAAAAGCCCTCCCATTGTGGGAACACCCTGCTTTCCTTTTTGCAAAGAATAAAGATGCTCATAGTCCCTGCGGATATTTTCTCCTATTTTGTATTTTTTAAGCCATTTAATAAATAAAGGCGTAAAAATGATTACGATTAAAAAGGCGGTAGCAGCTGCCAAAAGAGCGCGCACGCTGATATAGCGGAATACATTAAACCCGAAAAAGCTATCTTTTAAAGAATATAAAAAACGGTAAAGCATGTTCAAGTTACAAGCTACAAGCGACAGGTTACAGGTTAATAAGCCACAGGTTTCAAGCTACAGGCAAGAAGAAGAAAAGAAGAAACTTAAGTCTTAAGTTTCTTGCTTGAAGCTTGTGGCTTGTAGTTTCCTGTTTGAAGCTTGTGGCTTGGAGCCTGGAGCGAGAAAATCTTTGATTTTCTCAATGATCTCCTCCATCCTCATCTTCCGGGAGCCTTTGACCAAAATCGTGTCCCCTTTTTTGAGAATAGATAAAATACACTCCGCTGTTTCAAGATTAGAATTGAAATTAAGCATATTTTTTTTATCCATTCCATAATGGCAAGCACCTTCGCTTATTTTTTTAGCCAATTCCCCCACGCTAATCAAAATATCTATCTTTGCTTTAACTACTGCCCCCCCTATCTCAAAATGCAACTCCTGACTTCTCTCTCCCAATTCTAACATATCACCGACCACCAATATTTTTCTTCCTTTGCACTCGGATAGCCTCTGAATAGCATAAAGAAGCGAGGAAGGATTGGAATTGTAAGCATCGTTGATAAAACTTACTCCTTTTATTTCCTGCATTTCCATACGCATAGGCAGATTTTTGAAATGCTTTAACTTTCTTAGCATTTCTTTTCTACTAATGTTAAATCTTTCGCAAACAACAAAAGCGGCTGAAATAATTTTGGCATCTAAAAACCTGCTCGGCGCAGAAGCGGCCGAAACTGCATCAAAAAACACAATTTCCCCTCTGAATTTTTTTCTTACCAAAGATAAAAGATGTTCATCTGCGCTGTCTATGGCTACGGTTCTATCCGAAGATAAATCCTCTAAGAATTCTGTCTTTGCCTTATAAACTCCTTTGATATTCTTAAAAAACTGAAGGTGAGCAGAACCAATATTAGTAATAACAGCAATGGTCGGCTGAGCAATCTCGGATAATCTCTTTAATTCGCCAAAATGGTTAGTACCCATCTCTACCACCACTGCTTGGTGCCGAAAATTTAACTCTAACAAGGTTAAAGAAAGCCCAATGCAATTATTCCAATTTTCTTTGTTTTTTAAAACCTTATATTTAGAAGAGAGTAAAAGGGCGATTAATTCCTTGAGTGTAGTTTTGCCGTTGCTGCCGCTGATAGCAATTACAGGAATAGCAAATTTTCTTCGTTGGCAGGAAGCAATATCGCCCAGCGCTTTGGTAGTATCAGCAACTTGAATTATGAAGGGACTGTTTTCGGTTTTCGGTTGACTGGTGACTGGTGACTGTACCACTCCCTTCGCTTTTTTTCTGATAGCTTCTTTGATAAAATTATGCCCGTCAAAATTTTCCCCCTTAAGAGCGATAAAAAAATTTCCTTTTTTGATAGTGCGTGAATCAATGGATATTCCAGAGAAAGAAGCGTTGATATCTCCTTTGAGCAACCTTCCCTTTGTCGCTTCTAAAATTTCTTTAACAAGCATTCTATTCCTTCATTGCCTATTCCTTTCTTTTCTGTCATCTGTAGACTGTAGACTGTAAACTGTTTTCCTCGCCACTTCCACATCATCAAAAGGTACTACCGTATCCTTAAAAATCTGATATTTTTCGTGTCCTTTGCCGGCGATTAAAACAATATCTCCCTTCTTTGCAAGGTTAATCCCTTTGACAATTGCTTCTTCCCTTTCTAAAATTACTTCAGAGTTGTCTCTTTTTATTCCTTGAGAGATATCCTGAATAATTCTGCTGGGGTCTTCACTGCGGGGGTTATCAGAGGTCAATATAACCCTATCGGAAATCTCGCTGCTTATTCTTCCCATCTGCACCCTTTTTTGCCTATCCCTATCGCCCCCGCAGCCAAAAACAGTAATTAATCTTCCCCCATCATTCACATATCTTTTTAAATCAGTCAGCACAGCTTGCAGCGCCCCGGCTGTATGAGCATAGTCAACAAATAGTGCAAAATCCTGTTTGCAATCAATTCTTTGCAACCGCCCCGGCACACCGGGAAATTCCTTTAGAGCAGACACAATCGCTTGCAAAGGAATGCCCTCAGTTAGACAAAAGCAAATTGCCGCTAAAATATTATAAACATTATACTCGCCT